>NZ_JAAGRY010000022.1 GCF_015707995.1 Microbacterium paulum | reverse complement strand
GAGCGGCCGCGGGCGCAGCAGCTGGGGCAGGGGCTGCCGCCGGAGCAGGAGCCTCGGCGGCCGGGGCGGGCGCTGCGGCGGGAGCTGGCGTCTCGACGGGCGCAGGAGCAGCCGGTGCACCCGAACCGATGCGGGCGAGCACGGCGCCGACGGCGACGGTCTCGTCTTCACCGACGACGATCTCTTGCAGGGTGCCGGCGACGGGCGAGGGGATCTCGGTGTCGACCTTGTCGGTCGAGATCTCGAGAAGCGGCTCGTCGACGGCGACGTCGTCGCCGACCTGCTTGAGCCAGCGGGTCACGGTGCCTTCGGTGACGCTCTCGCCGAGCTCGGGCAGCACGACGTCCTTCGCGTCGCCCGAGGCGGCGGCGGGGGCATCGGCGGCCTGTGCAGGCGCGGTCTCGGCCTGGGCGGGCTCGCTGGCCGGCGCGGGCGCCTCAGCGGCGGGCGCGGGCTCGGGCTGCGGCTCTTCGGCGGCGGGCGCGTCGCCCGAGGGGGCACCCGATCCATCACCGATCTTCGCGAGGATCGCGCCGACCTCGACGGTCTCGTCTTCACTCACGAGGATCTCCTCGATCACGCCGCTCACCGGAGACGGGATCTCGGTGTCGACCTTGTCGGTCGAGATCTCGAGCAGGCCCTCATCGGCCTCAACCGTGTCACCGACGTTCTTGAGCCAACGGGTGACCGTACCCTCGGTGACGCTCTCGCCGAGCGCGGGGAGGACCACGGATGTGCTCATGACTGTGTCTCCTTCAAAAAGTCCGATGTCGTTCTAGCTTAGTGACCCGCGCACGGGGCGGGTGTCAGAGGGCGTGCAGGGGCTTGCCGGCGAGGGCGAGGAAGGCTTCTCCGAGCGCCTCGCTCTGCGTCGGGTGCGCGTGGATGAGCGGCGCGAGGTCTTCGGGGTGCGCCTCCCATCCCACCGCGAGCTGCCCCTCGGTGATGAGTTCGCCGACGCGGTCGCCGATGAGGTGCACGCCCACGACGGGTCCGTTCTCGACGCGCACCACCTTCACGAGCCCCGCCGTGCCGAGGATCTCGCTCTTGCCGTTCCCGGCGAGGTTGTAGTCGTAGGCGACCACGCGGTCGCCGTGCACCTCGCGTGCCTGCGCTTCGGTGAGGCCCACCGAGGCGACCTCGGGGCTCGAGTAGGTGACGCGGGGAATGGATGCCTCGGGCACTGCCACCGGCGAGAGGCCGGCGATCTGCTCGGCCACGAAGATGCCCTGCTGGAAGCTGCGGTGTGCGAGCTGCAGGCCCGGCACGATGTCGCCGACGGCCCACACGTGGGCGGCCGTGGTCTGCAGTCGGTCGTCGACCGTCACGAAGCCGCGATCGATCGTGACACCGGCCTCGGCGCAGCCGAGTCCGTCGGTCGCGGGGCCGCGCCCGACCGCGACGAGCAGGTAGTCGGCCTCGAGCACGGTGCCGTCTTCGAGAGTGAGTGCGACACCGGCATCCGTCTGCGCGACGCTCTGGTAGCGCACGCCGAGCTTCTGCACGATGCCGCGCTTGCGGAAGGCGCGCTCGAGCCCCTTGCTGAGGGCGATGTCTTCGTTCGGAACGAGGTGATCGAGGGCTTCGACGATCGTGACGTCGGCGCCGAACGAGCACCAGACGCTCGCGAACTCGACGCCGATCACCCCGCCGCCCAGCACGATCACCCGCTCCGGCACGACGTCGAGCGCGAGGGCGCCTTCGCTCGTGAGCACGCGGCCGCCGATGTCGAGGCCCGGCAGGCTGCGGCTGTACGAACCCGTCGCGAGCACCACATCGGCGCTGCGGTACACGTCGTCGCCGACGGCGACGCCGTGATCGGGCAGCAGACGGCCTTCGCCGTTGATGACCGTGATCCCGCGCGCTTTCAGAAGCCCCTGCAGTCCCGCGTACTTCTTCGCGACGATGCCCTCGCGGTAGGCGGTGACGGCGGCGGGGTCGATGCCCTCGAACGTCGCCGTCACACCGACACCGCCGGCGCTGCGCACGTGATCGGCCACCTCGGCGGCGTGCAGGAGCGCCTTGGTCGGAATGCACCCGCGGTGCAGGCACGTGCCGCCTACCTTGTCTTTCTCGATCAGCGCGACGGTTTTGCCGAGTTCCGAGGCGCGGATCGCCGCGGCGTATCCGCCGCTGCCGCCGCCGAGCACCACCACATCGAACGTGTGCTCGGTCATCGCGCCGCCTCCTCGAGAAGGGCGACGAGCGATCGCACGGTCGCCGCCGTCGGGCCCTTGTCGGTCGCGCCGAACGGCGCCTTCGCGGTGCCGCTGCCGGCGATGTCGAGGTGCACCCACGGGATGCGCGGTGCGTCGGGGTCGTCTGAGACCTGGCCGACGAAGCGCTGCAGGAACAGCCCGGCGAACAGCGACCCGCCCGACGTGTCGCCGATCTTGGCGTTCTGCAGGTCGGCGATGGGGGAGTCGAGCTCGTCCTCCATGTGCGCGGGGAGAGGCAGATGCCATGCAAGTTCGTCGGCGCGGTCGGCGGCGGCGAGGTAGCGGGCGACGGCCTCGTCGTCACCCATGACGCCGGTGTGCCGGTGGCCGAGGGCGACGATGATCGCACCCGTCAGGGTCGCGACGTCGACGATGAGATCGGGGTGCGTGCGGCTCGCCGCCACGAGGCCGTCGGCGAGCACGACGCGCCCCTCGGCATCCGTGTTGAGCACTTCGACGCTCTGACCGTCGGCGATGCGCACGACGTCGCCCGGGCGGAGGGCCCGGCCCGAGGGCATGTTGTCGGCGACGCACAGCCAGCCCGACACGCGGACGGGCAGGGCGAGCTCCGCGGCGGCGCGCACCACGGCGAGCACGGTCGCGGCCCCCGCCATGTCGAACTTCATGCCGACCATTCCCGCCGGCGGCTTCAGCGACAGCCCGCCGGTGTCGAACGTGATGCCCTTGCCTACGAGCGCGATGTGCTGCGTGGCGCCCGCCGGGTGGTAGTCGAGATGGATGAGGCGCGGCGGCCGATCCGAGCCCTGACCGATGCCGAGGATGCCGCCGTAGCCCTGCGCTTCGAGTTCGGTCTCGTCGAGCACCGTCACCTCGACGGGCAGGTCGGCGATCGCCTCGACCGCGGCATCGGCGAGATCCTGCGGACCGAGCCACTGCGCGGGGGTGTTCACGAGATCTTTCACGAGCGCCGCGGCGGATGCCACGGAGCGGGCGCGCGCGATCGAGGCATCCGTCGACGACGGCGCACCGTGCAGGGTCACCTGCTCGGCACGGGCGGGCGAGGAGGCCTTCTTGTAGTCGTCGAACCGGTAGCCGCCGAGCAGCACGCCCTCGGCCGCGGCGGGCCACAGCGCCTCGTCGAGGCCGGGGGCGCCGATAGCGAGCCGGGCGAAACCGGTCGTGGCGCGCAGTACCGCGCCGACGGCATCACGCACGCCGGCGGCGGTGGGCGTCGTGCCGGTGCCGACGACGATCACGGGGAGCGCCGTGACCTCGGGCACGCCGACGCGCGTCGTGCCACCGGGTGCCCCGGTGAAGCCGGTGCCGGCGAGTGCCGCGGCCAGTCCCGGCCAGTCGGCGAGCAGTTCGTCGTGCTCGTCGAGCGGCGGCAACGCCAGCACGACGGCATCGGCATCTGCGCCGGAAAGCGGGGTGGAAGAAGTGGACAGCTCAGGGAACGCCATGCTCCCATCCTAGGTTTGCGCCTCAGACGGCCGCCCGAGCACCCGCAGCCGCGTCGGCCCGTGTTCGCTGTCAGCGGGACAGCGCCGCACCCGGTGCGACGGCTCGTACAGTGGAAGCATGCCTCTGAGTGGTCCCCTCTATGAGCGTGTCGCGTCGGCGCCTCCCGTGCCGGCGGGCCTTCCGATGGTCATCGCGCTGACCGGGTTCACCGATGCCGGGAGCGCCGTGACCCGCATGATCGAGCTGTTCCGCGACGATCTCGAGCCCTCGCCGGTCGTCGCCTTCTCCGCCGACGTGCTCCTCGACTACCGCGCGCGCCGCCCGATCATCACTTTCGACGGCGACCACTTGTCCGACTACCGCCCGCCGCGGCTCGAGCTCTCACTCGCGCACGACGCGCTCGGGCAGCCGTTCGTGCTGCTCGCCGGCTACGAGCCCGATTTCGCGTGGGACGCCTTCGCCGAGACCGTCGTCGGCCTCGCCGAGGGTCTGCAGGTGTCGGGCATCACGTGGGTCCACGCCATCCCCATGCCCGTCCCGCACACGCGGCCGATCGGGACGACGGTCAGCGGCACCCGCACCGACCTGACGCAGGCGCACTCGGTCTGGAAACCGCACACCCAGGTGCCGGCGACGATGGGCCACCTGCTCGAACTGCGGCTCGCCGAGGCCGGTCAGCCGGTCGCCGGGTTCGTACTGCTCGTGCCGCACTACCTCGCCGACACCGAGTACCCCGCCGCGGCGATCGCGGGCCTCGACACGCTCTCGGTCGCGACGGGTCTCGTCTTCGACGCCGACGAGATCCGCGACGAGAATCGCGACTACCTCGCGAAGGTCGACGATCAGGTCGAGGGGAACCCCGAGCTGACGACGATGCTGCACAGCCTCGAAGAACGCTACGACTCCTATATGGCGGGGTCGACCCTCGCGCAGCCGATCATCCACACGGGCGACCTGCCGAGTGCCGACGAGCTCGCGGCCGAGCTGGAGCGCTTCCTCGCCGATCGCCGAGAAGGCGACGACAAGCGCGGACGTCGCTGACACGGCGCGGAATGCGTGGACGCTCCGCGGCGTTGCAGAGAGGGAAGGCGGCATCCCCCATTCATCCGTTGCGCAAGTTCGCCGTCTGGGGTATGCGACAATAGGACCAGCGACCCGTTGTCTCGACGGCGTGAACTCCCTGACGGGGTGACGCGCCGGACTTGACAAGGGTCTTACTAGTGTCCGAAACCCCCGGCGCAACCGTCGGTGAAAGGCGAGACGTGACTTCCGGCACGAAGACCACCCGTACACGCAAGGCAGACGACACCGAGGCGACCGAGCAGGTCGCCGAGAGCACAGCGGCGAAGGCCCCGGCAGCGAAGGCGGCCGCAGCGAAGAAGCCGGCGGCGGCGAAGCCCGCAGCGGCGAAGAAGCCCGCGGCCAAGAAACCGGTCGCGAAGAAGGCCGCCACCAAGGCATCCGCCGACGAGCCCGACGACGACGTCGAGATCGACGACGAAGAGATCGAGGTCGACGCGGAAGACACCGCCGACGACTCCGACGACGCGGCGCCCGGGAAAGACAAGAAGGATGCCTCGGACGACGACTCCGACGACGACGAAGAGGGTACGACCAAGCCCGCCTTCACCGAGCCGCTGCCCACCGGCGCCATCGTCATCTCGTCGAGCGACGACGACGAGGTGCCCGTCTACTCGACGCAGATCACCGGCGCGACCGCCGACCCCGTCAAGGACTACCTGAAGCAGATCGGCAAGGTGCCGCTGCTGAACGCGGCCGAAGAGGTCGAGCTCGCGATGCGCATCGAGGCGGGTCTGTTCGCCGAAGAGAAGCTGTCGCACATGACCGCCGCCGAGAAGTCGAACCAGCTGGGTCTCGACCTGCAGTGGGTCGCCCGCGACGGTCAGCGCGCCAAGAGCCACCTGCTCGGCGCCAACCTCCGCCTCGTGGTCTCGCTCGCCAAGCGTTACACCGGCCGCGGCATGCAGTTCCTCGACCTCATTCAGGAGGGGAACCTGGGCCTCATCCGTGCCGTCGAGAAGTTCGACTACACGAAGGGCTTCAAGTTCTCGACCTACGCGACGTGGTGGATCCGCCAGGCGATCACCCGTGCCATGGCCGACCAGGCGCGCACCATCCGCATTCCGGTGCACATGGTCGAGGTCATCAACAAGCTCGCCCGTGTGCAGCGGCAGATGCTGCAGGACCTCGGTCGCGAACCCACTCCCGAGGAGCTCTCGCGCGAGCTCGACATGACCCCCGAGAAGGTCATCGAGGTGCAGAAGTACGGCCGTGAGCCGATCTCGCTGCACACCCCGCTCGGCGAAGACGGCGACAGCGAGTTCGGTGACCTCATCGAAGACACCGAAGCGGTCGTGCCGGCCGACGCGGTGGGCTTCACGATGCTGCAGCGTCAGCTCGAGTCGCTGCTCGACTCGCTCTCGGAGCGCGAGGCGGGCGTGATCCGCATGCGCTTCGGCCTCGGCGACGGCCAGCCGAAGACCCTCGACCAGATCGGCGACACGTTCGGGGTGACGCGCGAGCGCATCCGTCAGATCGAGTCGAAGACGATGGCCAAGCTCCGGCACCCGTCGCGGTCGCAGTCGGTGCGGGACTACCTCGAATGAACGAGGCCCCCAACGACGGCAAGGTGCTGTCGGTCACGACCGACGCGGGCACGTTCAAGCGCATCCCGATCCGCACGCGGGTCGTCATGCCGGGCGACGATCTCGACGCGTTCGTGACCGAATACGCTGGGGGCGTCGTGCAGCCCGGTGACACCCTGTTCGTGACCGAGAAGATCGTCGCGATCACGCAGGGGCGCTCGTATGCGCTCGACGAGATCGAGCCGCGGGCGCTGGCGCGGCTGCTCTCGAAGTACGTCGTCAAGACGCCGTACGGCATCGGTCTCGGCATGCCCGAGACGATGGAGATGGCCCTCCGCGAATGCGGCACGCCTCGCATCCTCTTCGCCGCCGCCGTGAGCGCGGTCACGAAGCTGTTCGGGCGCCGCGGCGATTTCTATCGCATCGCCGGTGACAAGGCGCGCTCGATCGACGGGCCGACCGACGGAACCATCCCGCCCTATGACCGTGCCGTCGTGCTCGGGCCCACCGAACCCGATGCGGTCGCGGCGCGCCTGAAGGCGCTCCTCGGTACCCCCGATGCGGTCGCGGTCGTCGACATCAACGACATCGGCGGCAACATCCTCGGCTCGACGCTCGACCGGGCGGGGGAGCAGCAGCTCGTGCGCATCCTCTCCGACAACCCGCTCGGTCAGGGTCGTCAGGCGACGCCGATGGGCATCATCCGCCGCGCCTGAGCCTGCGCGCGGCGCGCCGTCACCGGTTCGCCGTCACCAGCCCATCGCGGCGCGGTAACGGGGCAGGTGTCCGTGGCGGATGCCGCTCGCGGTCGGCTTGTTCTCGAACACGCCCGCGCCCCAGTTGCCTTCGACCAGCACGGGGCCGGTGGGCGTGACCACGATGTCCCAGCCGACGTAGCGCACCTCGGGAATGACGAGGGCGACCTCGGTGATGAGCGAGCGCACGGCATCCATCATCGGCAGGCGGTACTCGGCGATGGGGTAGCCGGTCTCGGGGTGTGTCTCGAAGAGGGCACCCGAGGTGTTGTAGCCCATACCCATCGCGCGTCCGTCTTCGTGTAGCGCGGTATAGAAGCCGCCGAACGACGCCTGGTCGCTGACCTGCCCGCGCCCGAACTTCTGGGCCATGTTGATGATCGCCACGGTACCGTCGTCACGGACGAAGGTGGTGACGCGCGTCGTGTTCGCCGTGCCCGGGGCGATCGCCTCGAGATCGGCGTGCTGCACGATGCGCTCTTCGATGAGCACCTCGCCCTTCGCCAGCAGCTCGGCGTGGAACGCAGACCAGTCGGTGACGTCGGACGCGTCGTGGCGGCGCACGCCGGCGCCCGACTTGCTGACCGGCACCTTGGCGATGAACACCGGATGCCGCTGCGCGAAGGCCTCGAGCTCACCGGCGTTGCCCGCCTCGAGCGCGAGCCACTCGCGACCGAGAAAGCGGTCGAAGTCGCGGTTGAAGTCGATCTTGTCGTGGAACCGGTGCACCTGCGCCGGATCGTCGTACCGGTTCGAGAATTCGAGAGCGAGCGGGCTCGTCACCCACGTGGCGCGCTCCGCGCGAGTGAGGATCGCGAAGTCGAACTCGATGTAGTCGTTGAACCCGACGCGGTGGCGGGCAGCCGACCACAGCATGTCGGCGAGCACCAGCGGATAGCTCTTGCCGTGCGTGTGAGCGGTGGCGCGCGCGCGCTCCGTCACCGACGCGTAGTCGAATCCGCGCGCGCGTTCGAACAGCACACTGATCCGATGCAGGGGCGACAGACCGCGCGAAGCCATGACGAAATCCTCCGAAGGGCGGATGGGGAACTGCGTCAGTCTACGCGGCCGTCCATGCCGACCTGCGGCGGACGGTGCGCGTCGCGGTCAGCGCGCGTCGGCGAGACGCGCGGTCTCGTCGTGCCACGACGTGGCGATCGCGCGCAGCTTCTCTTCGTACTTGCGGCCGTGGTGGGCACAGAAGAGCAGTTCGCTGCCGTTGACCTCGGCTGCGATGTAGGCCTGCGCTCCGCAGGCGTCGCATCGGTCGGTCGCGGTCAGGCGGTACTCGAGGACGGCGGGCTCGGCGGTCGTGGACATGCTCATTTCGGTTCCTCCTCGAGACATGTGGGCGGTGCGGTGTCATGACATACAACCACGTGGTGGCTGGGCCCATGCCGCGATCCGGTCACATTTCGCTGTGCGCGTACCGTGCCCGCGCCCGGGAATACACCGGTCGGGTGACGGTCGCGTGTCCGGCGCCGCGGGGTCGGATGCCCGGCATACGCTTGGAGATTGTGACCGCTGAGTATTCCGCCCATCACCTCCAGGTGCTCGAAGGGCTCGAGGCCGTCCGCAAGCGCCCGGGCATGTACATCGGCTCCACCGATTCGCGCGGCCTCATGCACTGCGTGTGGGAGATCATCGACAACGCCGTCGACGAGGCGCTCGGCGGCTACGGGTCGCGCATCGAGGTGATCCTGCACGCCGACGGCAGCGTCGAGGTGCGCGACCGCGCCCGTGGCATCCCCGTCGACGTCGAACCGCGCACGGGTCTCACGGGCGTCGAGGTCGTGTTCACGAAGCTGCACGCGGGTGGCAAGTTCGGTGGCGGTTCGTACGCGGCCTCGGGCGGCCTGCACGGCGTCGGCGCCTCGGTCGTCAACGCACTGAGCGAGCGCCTCGACGTCGAGGTCGACCGCGGCGGCAAAACGTACGCGATGTCGTTCCATCGCGGTGAGCCGGGCCTGTTCGCCGGGCCGGGCGCCGACGCGCCGTTCACCCCGTTCGAGCGCGCTTCTGAGCTGCGCGTCGTCGGCAAGGCCGCGAGAGGCGTCACCGGCACGCGCATCCGGTACTGGGCAGACCGGCAGATCTTCACGAAAGACGCCACGTTCAACCTCGGCGAGCTCGAACAGCGCGCGCGCCAGACGGCCTTCCTCGTGCCGGGCTTGCAGATCGACATCGTCGACGAGCGCCCTTCCGCGGTCGCGGAGGCTGACGCGGAGTCCGGCGCGGAGGCGGGCACCGAGCCGGGCGCCGGCCCTCGGATCACCACGTTCCGGTACGACGGCGGCATCTCCGAATTCGTCGAATTCCTGGCCCCCGACGCGCCCATCACCGACACCTGGCGGCTCACCGGCTCGGGCACCTTCACCGAGACGGTCCCGGTGCTCCAGCCCGGCGGCGCCATGGTGCCCACCGACGTGGAGCGCACGTGCGAGGTCGACGTCGCGGTGCGCTGGGGTACAGGGTACGAGACTGTGATGCGGTCGTTCGTCAACATCATCGCGACCCCGAAGGGCGGCACGCACCAGGCCGGCTTCGAACAGGGTCTGATGAAGGTCATCCGCAGTCAGGTCGAGCAGAACGCGCGCCGCCTGAAGGTGGGCAACGACAAGCTCGAGAAGGACGACATCCTCGCGGGCCTCACCGCCGTGCTGACGGTGCGTCTTCCCGAACCGCAGTTCGAGGGGCAGACGAAGGAGATCCTTGGCACGCCCGCCGTGCGCGCCATTGTCGCGAACGTCGTCGCGAAGGAACTCACCGAGCGGTTCGCGTCGACCAAGCGCGACGACAAGGCCCAGACGGCGCTCGTGCTCGACAAGGTCGTGTCGGAGATGAAGGCGCGCATCTCGGCGCGCACCCACAAAGAGACCCAGCGACGCAAGAACGCGCTCGAGTCGTCGTCGCTGCCGGCCAAGCTCGCCGATTGCCGCACGAGCGACGTCTCGCAGTCCGAACTGTTCATCGTCGAGGGCGATTCGGCCCTCGGCACGGCCAAGCACGCCCGCAACAGCGAGTACCAGGCGCTGCTGCCCATCCGCGGCAAGATCCTCAACGTGCAGAAGGCGTCGATCAGCGACATGCTCGGCAACGCCGAGTGCGCCGCCATCATCCAGACGATCGGCGCGGGTTCCGGCCGCTCGTTCGATCTCGACGCCGCCCGCTACGGCAAGATCATCCTGATGAGTGACGCCGACGTCGACGGCGCGCACATCCGCACGCTGCTGCTGACGCTGTTCTTCCGCTACATGCGTCCGCTCATCGAGGCGGGCCGCGTCTATGCCGCAGTCCCGCCGCTGCACCGCGTGATCATCGTCAACCCCGGCTCGAAGCCGAACGAGACGGTCTACACCTACTCCGAGCAGGAACTGCACGTGTTGCTCGCGAAGGTGCAGAAGAGCGGGCGGCGCTGGCAGGAGCCGGTGCAGCGCTACAAGGGGCTCGGCGAGATGGATGCCGACCAGTTGGCGACCACGACGATGGACCGTGCCGGGCGCACCCTCCGCCGCGTGACCGTGAGGGATGCCGAGGCGGTGTCGGGCGTGTTCGAACTGCTCATGGGCAGCGACGTCGCTCCTCGCCGCGACTTCATCGTGTCGTCGAGTGATCGCCTCGATCGTGAGGCGATCGACGCCTGAGACGCGCGGGGCCCGAAACCGAGCTGGGGGGATCGGTTTCGGGCCATCGCCGCGGCATCCGCGCGTCAGTCGTGATGACGATGGCGGCAAAGCCGGCCCTCGTCCCCGAAATCACAGACGACACAGCAGACACTCAGTGAGAAACCGACTGGGGACCGGTCTCTCGGCACTTACAAGGGTATGGGCGCGCGAAAGGTCGACGGCGCAACGAAAGGCTAGATCGTTTGCGACTTTCGTCTACTCTCTGTGTGCTGCGTGATCCGCTTTCAGGACTCCAGGGGGAGTGAGGCCGAGACGACCCAGCCCCGCGGCTCACGTTCGGCCGAGAACGAGCCGCCGAAGACGCGGAAGCGCTCCTGCAGTCGCATGATGCCGTAGCCCGAGGTCGGGAGGCCCGCGGTGCGAGCCGGCGGGGAGTCGTCGGAGAATTCGAGATGTGCCCATCCGCGTTCCACGGTGAGCGAGATGTGCACGTTGCGGGCGCCGGTGGCGTGCTTGAGCACGTTGGTGGCACTCTCGCGCATGACGCGCGTCAGTGCCACGAGCGACGTGCTCGGCAGGCGCAGGTCTGTCGCGACATCCGATGTGACGGTGATGCCGGCGTCGTTCAGTTCCCGGGTGACCGCCGCCAGGGTGCCGGGGATCCCGTCAGGAGAGGGAATGCGTTCGGGCGAGAGAGCCTCTTCGCCGCGCACCATTCCGAGCACGCGGCGGATGTCGGTGAGGGCCTGCACCGCGGCCTCTCTGATCGCCGTCTGCGACTTCGAGCGGGTCTGCGTGTCGTCGGTGCGCTCGAGCACCGCCGCATGCAGTGCGACGATCGTGATCTCGTGCGCCACGATGTCGTGCAGCTCGTCGGCGATGAGGTCGCGCTCGTGCCGAAGTTGCTCGGCGACCTCGCGTTCCGTCGCCTCGAGCTGGGTGGTCAACATCTGTGCCTTCGTGTACTGATTCCTGATGGCGAGCCCGATCAACAGGCTGGCCACGCCGAGGAACGCGATGATCACCGCGCCCAACGGTTGAACTCCGGAGCCGGGTCTGAGGACGATGGCGATGAGCCAGGTCGTCCACGAGATCGCGTATACCGCGGTGAGCGCTGCGCTGCAGGTGAATGCGGCAAGACCGAGGATCGCCGCGCCCAGAAGCACGGAATCGACGACTCCGGTGATGCCCGCCGCGATGGCGGCGACACTCAGCACGATCGTGGCGACCGGGGGCCGCCACGCGAACAGCGCGATCGACACCGTGATCGAGGTGGTGACGATCGCCGATTCGACTCCCGTCGTACCGTCGTTGGTCGCTCGCACGATCGAGTCGAGCAACAGCGCAACGGCGACGAACGCGATCAGCAATCCACGAGTCATGGACGGCAGCGGATAGTACGCCCAGAAGGGCATCCGCAGGTATTCGAGCGCACGCGCTCGGAGAACAGTCACCCCGCGATTATCTCGCGGCTCATCAGAGTCACTTCCAAAGTCCCATGAAGCGTCCAAGCCAATCCCACATTTCCATCACCTCCACAAGGTCTCGAATCGATTCTTCAAACAGACGTCACCGCGCACGAGAGACCATTGGCTACACCGTTTGCGACTTTCGTCTAGGCCTGTCCGGCGGGATCTCCCCGCCGGCGCAAGGGGCGAGGGTCGTGCTCCGTAAGATGGCGATGTGACTGAAGCCATCCGGGTGATCATCGTGGACGACGAGTCGCTGGTGCGCGCCGCACTGCGCGTGTTCCTGGAGTCTTCGGACGGATTCGAACTCGTCGGCGAGGCCGACAACGGCGCCGATGCGATCACGCTCGTGCGCGCGACGCAGCCCGACGTCGTCCTGATGGACGTGCAGATGCCGATCATGGACGGC
Source organism: Microbacterium paulum (assembly GCF_015707995.1). Classification (GTDB taxonomy): domain Bacteria; phylum Actinomycetota; class Actinomycetes; order Actinomycetales; family Microbacteriaceae; genus Microbacterium; species Microbacterium paulum. The sequence continues at coordinate 30,078 of NZ_JAAGRY010000022.1, read as the reverse complement.
ATCGAGGCGACGCAGCGCCTCACCCGGGAGTTCCCCGGACTGAAGATCGTGGCGCTGACCACGTTCTCGACGGAGCGGGTCATCGTCCCGATGCTGAGCGCAGGGGCATCCGGCTTCCTCGTCAAAGACACCTCGCCGGACCGCATTCTCGACGCCGCGCGGCTCGCTCACGAGGGCGGCTACGTGCTGTCGCCGCGCGTCGCGAAAGAACTCGTCACCTCGGTGCAGTCCGGGGCCGCGTCGGCGACGCGCGAACTCGGGCGCGACGAAGAACTCACCGAGCGTGAGCTCGAGGTGGTGACCCTGCTCGCCCAGGGCATGTCGAACGCCGAGATCGCGGCGGCGATGTTCGTCTCAGAGGCGACCGTCAAGTCGCACCTCGGCCGCATCACGGCCAAGTGGGGCGTGCGCGACCGCATCCAGGTGCTCATCCGCGCCACCCAGCTGGGGCTCGTGACGCTCGTCTGACGCGCAGATCGGCCCGGTGGGGGCCAGGGAGGCCACAAGGCCCCGGTCGGACCCCGTCAGTCGACGACCGTGCCCACGGCGGCCACAACGGCCTCCAGGGGCTGTCCAGAGGCATCCCGCTTCGCGCCCGGCGCAGGCAGCTGCCGTACCGCGCCGTCGGCGGCGAGAGCGCGCGGTTCGACGCCCACCCACGCGAGGGTGAGCGTGTCTTCGCCCTTGACGAAGCGCTGCGCCCGCACGCCGCCCGTGGCGCGCCCCTTCGCGGGGAACTCGTCGAACGACGAGACCTTGGCGCTGCCGGCGTCGGTGCCGGCGATGGCCTGCGACGAGCCCGCGACGGTCACGACGACCGTGCGCTCGTCGCCCGCGACGGGGGCGAATGCGATGACCTCGGCGCCGGGCGACAGTCGGATGCCGGCCATGCCGCCCGCGGCGCGTCCCTGCGGGCGCACGGCGTCGGCGCCGAAACGCAGCAGCTGCGCATCGGAGGTGACGAAGACGAGCTCGACGTCGTCGGGGGCAAGCCCCGCACCGATGACACGGTCGCCGGGCTTGAGCGCGATGATCTCGGCCTCGTGCTTGCCGGGGGCGAGCTCAGACGTCGCGACGCGCTTGACGGTGCCCTGCGCGGTGCCGAGCGCGATGATCTCGCCCGTCACAGGAACGATGGCGACGACGTGCTCGCCGGACGCGAGACCGAGGTACTGGTCGGCGCGGGTGCCCGCCGCCGGCTGCACCGCGTTCGCCGGCACGGAGGGCAGATCGACGGGGGAGAAGCGCACGAGCCGCCCGGCCGTGGTCACCGCGCCCAGGTCGCCGCGGGTCGTCGCGTCGACGGCGGAGCGGATGCCGTCGTGCTTCGAGCGGCGTGTGGGGGTGACCACTCCCGTGGCCTCGCCCTCGCCCTGCGGTGCCAGCTCGGCCCGAACGAGGCGGCCGGTCGCCGAGAGGAACACCCGGCAGGGGGCGTCGGCGATCTGCAGATCGGCGGGGGCTGCGGCGCGCGAGCGCGGCGTGACGGGTCCGCCGTTCAGCAGCAGTGTGCGTCGCGGGGTGCCGAACGTGTCGGCGGCGGCGTCGAGCTCGCGGGCGACCTGCGCGCGCAGCATGGTGTCGCTGCCGAGGAGAGCCTCGAGGTCGGCGATCTCTTTCTTCAGGGTGTCACGCTCCGACTCGAGCTCGATGCGCGAGAACCGCGTGAGGCGGCGCAGACGCAGTTCGAGGATGTACTCCGCCTGCGGCTGCGACAGGTCGAAGACGCTCATCAGCTTCGTGCGGGCCTCGTCGCCGTCGTCGGAGGCGCGGATGACCTGAATGACCTCGTCGATGTCGAGGATCGCGATGAGAAGGCCCTCGACGAGGTGCAGGCGCTCCTGCTTGCGGGCGAGGCGATAGCGGCTGCGCCGCGTCACGACCTGGATGCGGTGATCGAGGTAGACCTGCAGCAGCGGCTTGAGCCCGAGGGTCTGCGGCTGGCCGCCGACCAGGGCGACGTTGTTGATGCCGAAGGAGTCTTCGAGGGGTGTGAGCCGGTAGAGCTGCTCCAGCACGGCGTTCGGGTCGAAGCCCGTCTTGATGCCGATGACGAGGCGCAGCCCGTGGTTGCGGTCGGTCAGGTCGTTGAGGTCGGCGATGCCGGTGAGCTTCTTCGCATTCACGGCATCCTTGATCTTCTCGATCACCCGCTCGGCACCCACCATGTAGGGAAGCTCGGTCACGACGAGTCCGGTGCGGCGCGGCCCGAGCGACTCGACCGACACCTTCGCCCGGGTGCGGAACGTGCCACGGCCCGTCTCGTAGGCCTCGCGGATGCCGTCGAGGCCGACGATGATGCCGCCGCCGGGCAGGTCGGGCCCGGGCACGAACTGCATGAGGTCTGCCGTGGTCGCCTCGGGGTTGTCGAGGAGGTGGATCGCCGCGGCCACCACCTCGATGAGGTTGTGCGGCGCCATGTTCGTCGCCATGCCCACCGCGATGCCGGTCGTGCCGTTGACGAGCAGGTTCGGGAAGGCGGCCGGCAGCACCTCGGGCTGCTGGAACTGACCGTCGTAGTTCGGGATGAAATCGACGACGTCTTCGTCGAGGTTCTCGGTGAGCGCGAGCGCCGCGGGCGCGAGGCGGGCTTCGGTGTACCGCGCGGCGGCAGGCCCGTCGTCGAGCGAGCCGAAGTTACCGTGCCCGTCGACGAGCGGCACGCGCAGCGCGAAGGGCTGGGCCAGCCGCACGAGGGCGTCGTAGATCGCCGAGTCACCGTGCGGGTGCAGCTTTCCCATGACTTCGCCGACGACGCGGGCGCTCTTGACGTGCCCGCGGTCGGGCCGGAGCCCCATGTCGGCCATCTGGTACAGGATGCGCCGCTGCACCGGCTTCAGCCCGTCGCGCGCGTCGGGCAGCGCCCGCGAGTAGATCACCGAGTACGCGTATTCGAGGAAGGAGTCCTGCATCTCCGCCGAGACGTCGACGTCTTCGATGCGGCCGTGACCTTCGGGAACGGACTCGGTGCGCGCAGCTGCCATGGAGATTCGGGTGCCCTCGCTGGTGGAGATCGGACGGGACGAGGCCGTGTGCGCCGTGTGCGAGACTGGCCCCGATGCCTCTCAGCCTACCCGTCGACCCGCCGACGGCCCGGCGCCTCACCGGCGTCGTGCCGCAGATCATGCGCTCGCTCGAAGGCGACCCGGGGTGGTTCCCCGCGGCGCGTTCGGCGATCGTCGTGGTGGTCGACGGCCTTGGCCGCGGAAACCTCACCGCGCGCTCCGGGCACGCGCGGTTCCTCACCGCGCACCTGGGCAAGAAGGATGCCGCGCGCACCGTCTTCCCGGCGACGACGGCCACCGCTCTGACGAGCCTGCTCACCGGCGTCGACGCGGGGGAGCACGGCATCGTCGGGTACCGGGGCCGCGTTCCGGGTACGCTCCGGGCCCCGAACCAGCTGAAGGGCTGGGAGACCGACGGTCTCGACCCGCTCACCTGGCAGCGGGCCGTGCCGCTCTTCGAGCGGCGGGCCGAAGCCGGCCGGCCCTCGTTCGTGGTCTCGAAGGGCGCCTATCGCGACACCGGCTTCACCCGCGCGATCCAGCGCGGTGCGACCTTCGCCGCGGCGGCGAGCCCCGAAGAGAGGATCGACGTCGCGGCATCCCTCGCCGCCGACCACGCCGGGGCGCTCGTGTACGTGTACCTGCCGGAGCTCGACACGATCGGCCACGCCCAGGGGTGGGAGAGCGACGCGTGGATCGCGGGCCTCGAACGGGTGGATGCCTCGGTGCGCCGCCTCGCGGAGCGCTCCGATCCCGGCACCGGGATCGTCGTGACGGCCGACCACGGCATGGTCGACGTGCCGGCCCACCGTCAGGTGCTGCTCGGCGACGGCGACGCGCTGCTCGACGAGGTCGATCTCGTCGCCGGCGAGCCGCGGCTGCTGCAGCTCTACACGGATCGTGGCGAGGCCGCGGCCCTCCGCATCGCCGAGCGCTGGCGCGCTGCTGAGGGGGAGCGGTCGTGGGTGATAACGCGAGGCGAAGCGGTCTCCGCGGGACTGTACGGGCCGCGGGTGGATGCCGACGTGCTGCCCCGGATCGGCGACCTGCTGGTCGCGGCGCGCGCCGCGATCGCCTATTACGACGATCGCCTCGCCGACAAGAAGGCGCAGCGGATGGTCGGCCAGCACGGCTCGCTCACCGATCAGGAGCGGATCGTGCCGCTCATCCGGCTCGGCGCCTTCGCGTCGACGTCTGCAGGCTGAGCCGGTCAGGAACCGTCTTCGGTGCGTGCGCCGAAGACGATCTCGTCCCACGAGGGCATCGAGGTGCGACCCTTGCGGCGTGACGCCTCGGAGATCACGGTGTCTTCGAGGTTCTCGTCGTCGTCGGCCGGCGCGCTGTCGTCGTAGCCGGGCTCGAGCGCGTCGAAGAGCGCCGCGGCTCCCGTCGGTGCCGTCGCCACCGGAGCGGTCGGCTGGTCGGTCGGCATCGGCTCGCGCAGCCCGCGGCGGCGTCGCAGCGCCTCGAGCAGGTCGGCGGTCTCGGCCGAGGTGACCGACTGGTCGGGCGCGCGCTTGATCGCCGCCTCCTGCACGGCGGCGGTCACCGTCGGACGGATGTCGCGGCTCACGATCTCGGCGTCGGGCTCGAGACGCCGCGGCCCGAACGCGCCGGAGTCGAAGCGCGACGAGTCTTTGAGCGGGTTGGCGTCGAGAGCGCGAAGACGCGGGATGAGGCCCTCGGGGAGCGATCCCTGGCGCGAAAGCTGCGTGGCATCCGTGTTCTGCGGCGCCAGCGTCGAACGCCGCGGGTCGAAGCTCCACCGCGCGTCGTGATCGACCTCGCCGGCCGTGAACTCGAGCTTGACGATCCAGCCCGATTCTTCGCGCCAGCTCGTCCAGCGCTCGCCCGTCGCTCCCGCGTCGGCGAGCTTGGCGCGGACCGCCGCGCCGAACGTGGGCTGGGCGTCGTCACCGAGTTCACCGGCGATGAGCACCGGCACCGACAGGGCCTGGTCGACGATGTGCTCGCGCTCGGCGAGCACGGGACGCTCGTAGCGCTGCACGTCTTCGAGGCGCGCGCCGAGGAGTTCCGCGACCTCGGCGGCGGAGAGCCCCGAGCGGATGTGCGCCTGGATGTCGCGCGGGCTCGGCCGCGGTGCGCGCGGCTCGGCGTCGCGCTGCACACGACGCAGTTGCGAGCGGAGGGTCTCATCGACCTCCAGGGCGAATCGTTCGCCCGTCTCGGTCGCGACGACGAGAACGCCCTCTTCGATTCCGATGACTTTGAGCTGCTCCATGCGAGACGCGCCTCCAGATCCCTGCGAAGGCACCGCACTGCGGCGCCGCGACCATGCTGACACGGCGGTGCGCCCAGGTCGGGAATATCGCGGGCGCGCCGCGAGTTCCTCTCGTCGCACCCGCCGGAAGACGGGCTACGGATGACCGGCATTTGCGAAAAGCGAGCGGGTCATGCAAACTATCGCCGCCCCGGGCCATGCGGCCCATGCCCACGAGGTGGGGCGTGCCCGTCAGATCCTGGAAGTGAGAGCATGGCGACCGATTACGACGCCCCCCGCAAGACCGACGACGACAGCGAGTCGATCGAGGCCCTGAAGGAGCGCGTGCCCGACAAGCTCTCCGGTGCGGTCGGCGACGAAGACGCCGACAACCCTTCCGGGTTCGAACTGCCCGGTGCCGACCTCTCCGACCTCGAGCTCGACGTCGTCGTGCTGCCCCCGCAGGAAGACGAGTTCACCTGCGTCGAGTGCTTCCTCGTCAAGCACCGCACCCAGATCGACCACGAGACCTCGATCGGCGCCATCTGCGTCGAGTGCGCGGCCTGACAGCCCTCTTGGCGGCGCGCGGCGGGCTCAGGCCCGCTGCGACCGCCTGATCGCCGCGATCACGCGGTCGGGAGTGCGGGTCGAGAAGATCCACTCGTCGACCGGGTCGCGCTGGTCGATCACGCGCACCCGCACGATGCCGTCGATGCCGGGGCGCAGCAGGTGCCACGCCGTGCGCGGCAGACCGGGGCCGCGCACTTCGCGCGCCTCGTCGCCGACCGCGCCCGAGGCCTCGCCGAGCATGCGCACCGGAATGTGCGCGCGCCCGACGCGCAGCTCGCCGCCCCGGACCTCGATGACCGGGGCCGCGAGCACGAGCGAGCCGACGAGGGCCGCCCCGACGGCGAGCCCGGCGAGGAGCGCCACCGTGGAATCGAGGGGCACGAACACGAGCGACACCATGGGGGCGGCCACCGCCGCGCTCAGCAGCGTCCACAACGACGGGCTGAGGCGCTCGCGATACACCGCCGCGGCGGCGCTGCGACCTGTCGCGGTCTGCGGGCGGGCGGGGTCTGCGTTCATCTGGGCGTGCATTAGCCTCGTGGGGTGATCGAATCCGTGGACGTTCCCATTATCGCCGCGCAGGTTCCCGCCTATGCGCACCCCGGCGATGCGGGGGCCGATCTCGTCTCGACCGAGGCGCTGCGCCTCGAGCCCGGCCAGCGTGCCCTCGTCGGCACGGGGGTGCGTATCGCGCTCCCCGACGGCTACGTGGCCTTCGTCGTGCCGCGCAGCGGCCTCGCGGCCCGGCACGGCATCACGATCGTCAACTCTCCCGGCACCGTCGACGCGGGCTACCGCGGCGAGATCAAGGTGTCGCTGCTGAACACGGATGCCTCGCAGGCCTACGATGTCGCGGTCGGTGACCGCATCGCGCAGCTGATCATCATGCCCGTCCCGCGCGTGCGATTCGTCGCCGTGGACGAACTGCCGGATTCGGCGCGCGGAGAAGGCGGCTTCGGGTCGACCGGCTACCAGACAGGAGCGAACTCATGAGCGACGAGCTGCAGACCAAGTCGGCGCCCGACGACCGCGCCGCGGCCGGCCCCTTCGACGAGTCGGAGGCGAACCCGGTGCGGCCCTACATCGACCTCGGCGGCATCAAGGTGCTCCCACGCGAGGGCCTCAACCTGCGCCTCGAGGTCGAGGAGCAGACCGGGCGCATCGTCGCGGTCGGCCTCGACTACGCCGATTCGACACTGCAGGTGCAGCCCTTCGCGGCGCCCCGGACGACGGGGCTGTGGGAGGAGACGCGCGAGCAGATCCGCCAGCAGATCCGCCAGCAGGGCGGCCGCGTAGAAGAGCGCGAGGGCCCGCTCGGCCCCGAGCTGCTCGCCGAGGTTCCCGTGGCGGCCGGACCCGACGCGACGCCGGGCAAGCGCCTGGCGCGCTTCGTCGGCGTCGACGGGCCGCGCTGGTTCCTCCGCGGCGTGATCGGCGGGGCGGCCACCGGCGACGTCGAGGCCGCGGCCAAGGTCGAAGACCTCTTCCGCTCGCTCGTCGTCGTGCGCGGCGGCACCCCGATGCCCCCGCGCGACCTCATCCCGTTGAAGATGCCCGCGGCGCCCGGCACGGCATGAGCGACCAGAACGACCCGATCGGCGCCGACGAGACCGACGGCGCCGCCCGAGGCGACACCACGCCGCCTTCGACGACCCCGCCCTCGGCGTCGGAGCTTCTCGCTCAGGCGCTCGGCGGTGCCGCGCGGCGCGCGGGGATGGACCCGGCGCACGAAACCCACACCGGTCACGTCGTGTGGCGGGCGATGGGGGGCTGGCGCGGCGTGCTCGAGTCAGTGCTTCCCGGCCTCGCCTTCGTGCTGCTGTTCACGCTCACCCGCGACCTCATGCTCTCGCTCGTCGTCTCGGTGGGCCTCGCCGCGGTGTTCACGATCGTCCGGCTCGTGCAGCGCTCCACGATCAGCGCGGCGCTCGGCGGTCTCGTCGCGACGGCGGCGGCCGCGGCTCTCGCCCTGTGGACCGGGCGCGCGCAAGACAACTTCGTGCCGGGCCTCATCACGAACGCCGCGTACGGCACCGCTTTTCTCATCTCGGCCCTCGTCGGATGGTCGCTCATCGGCTTGGCGGTCGGGTTCCTCATGAACGAGGGCACCGCGTGGCGGACGGATGCCAGAAAGCGGCGCGTCTTCTTCTGGCTGGCGATCGCGTGGGCGGCCCTCTTCTTCGTGCGGCTCGCGGTGCAGTTGCCGCTCTATCTGGCCGGCACGGACGAGGCCACCACGACGCTCGGCACGCTCAAACTCGTCATGGGACTGCCGCTGTTCGCGCCTCTCGTGGCGGTCACCTGGTTGGCGGTGCGTGCCGTGTACCCGCCCGCGTCGAAGGCGGGGGAGCCCGCGGGCTCGTGATAGATTTATCTTGATATCAAGATAAATTCCCCCGCCGTCGCGGACGACGCCGGTAAGGGCGACCTCACTAGCCGCGCGCGACGGAGGCGGGGAAGATGGAGTGAGCGGCCGCCGCGAGACGTGCGCGCCCGTGCCCCCGAAGAAGGAGTAGAGACGTGTCCACAGTTGACAGCTTCGGAGCCAAGAGCACCCTGACAGTCGGCGGCACCGACTACGAGATCTATCGCGTCGACACGGTCGCCGGCTACGAGAAGCTCCCGTTCAGCCTCAAGGTGCTGCTCGAGAACCTGCTGCGCACCGAAGACGGTGCGAACGTGACCAAGAGCCAGATCGAGGCGCTCGGTTCGTGGGATCCCGACGCCGAGCCCGACACCGAGATCCAGTTCACGCCCGCGCGCGTGGTCATGCAGGACTTCACCGGTGTGCCCTGCATCGTCGACCTCGCCACGATGCGCGAGGCGGTCACCGCCCTCGGAGGCGACCCCGACAAGATCAACCCGCTCTCGCCCGCCGAGATGGTCATCGACCACTCCGTCATCGCCGACCTCTTCGGCAGCGAGAACGCCCTCGAGCGCAACGTCGAGATCGAGTACGAGCGCAACGGTGAGCGCTACCAGTTCCTGCGCTGGGGCCAGACCGCTTTCCAGGACTTCAAGGTCGTCCCCCCGGGCACCGGCATCGTCCACCAGGTGAACATCGAGCACCTGGCGAAGGTCATCTACGACCGCACCGGCCGCGACGGCGTACTGCGCGCCTACCCAGACACCTGTGTCGGCACCGATTCGCACACCACGATGGTCAACGGCCTGGGCGTGCTCGGCTGGGGCGTCGGCGGCATCGAGGCCGAGGCGGCCATGCTCGGCCAGCCCGTGTCGATGCTCATCCCGCGCGTCGTCGGCTTCAAGCTCACGGGCGAGATCCCCGCCGGCGTCACGGCCACCGACGTCGTCCTCACGATCACCGACATGCTGCGCAAGCACGGCGTCGTCGGCAAGTTCGTCGAGTTCTACGGCGAGGGCGTGGCATCCGTGCCGCTCGCCAACCGCGCCACGATCGGCAACATGAGCCCGGAGTTCGGCTCGACGGCCGCGATGTTCCCCATCGACGACGTCACGCTCGACTACCTGCGCCTCACCGGTCGCGACGAGCAGACGGTCGCACTCGTCGAGGCGTACGCCAAGGAGCAGAAGCTCTGGCACGACTCCGACAACGAGCCCGTGTTCAGCGAGTACATGGAGCTCGACCTCGGCACGGTCGTGCCCTCCATCGCCGGACCGAAGCGTCCGCAGGACCGCATCCTCCTCTCCGAGGCGAAGACCCAGTTCGAGAAGGACATCGTCAACTACGCGACGCCCGCCATCTCGCACTCGATCGTCGACCTCGAGGGCGACGGGACGTTCCCCGCCTCCGACCCGGGCCCCGTGCCCGGCGATGAGCAGCCCGAGACGGGCGAGGTCATCATCTCGAGCGGCGGTCCGGCTGCGGCATCCAACCCCGTCAAGGTCACGACGCCCGATGGCACCGCGTACCTCCTCGACAACGGCGCGGTCACCCTCGCGGCGATCACGTCCTGCACCAACACGTCGAACCCGTCGGTCATGATCGCCGCGGGCCTGCTCGCCCGCAAGGCGCGGAACAAGGGCCTGAAGCAGAAGCCGTGGGTCAAGACGACGCTCGGCCCCGGCTCGAAGGTCGTGACGGACTACTACGAGAAGTCGGGTCTCGACAAAGACCTCGAGGGCCTCGGTTTCTACACCGTCGGCTACGGCTGCACGATCTGCATCGGCAACTCGGGTCCGCTGATCGAAGAGGTCTCGGCCGCGATCAACGAGAACGACCTCGCCGTGACGGCGGTGCTCTCGGGCAACCGCAACTTCGAGGGCCGCATCAGCCCCGACGTCAAGATGAACTACCTGGCATCCCCGCCGCTGGTCGTCGCCTACGCTCTCGCCGGGTCGATGAACTTCGACTTCGAGACCGACCCGCTCGGCAAGGACCAGGACGGCAACGACGTGTTCCTGAAGGACATCTGGCCCGCGCCGGAAGAGGTCCAGCAGGTCATCGACTCGTCGATCTCCCGCGACCAGTTCATCACCCAGTACGCGACCGTGTTCGACGGTGACGAGCGCTGGAAGAGCCTGCCCACCCCCGAGGGGCCCATCTTCGAGTGGGATGCCGACTCGACCTACGTGCGCAAGGCGCCCTACTTCGACGGCATGTCGATGGATCTCACCCCCGTGAGCGACATCCACGGTGCGCGCGTCATGGCCACCCTGGGCGACTCGGTCACGACCGACCACATCTCGCCGGCGGGCAACATCAAGGCGGGCACCCCGGCCGCGCAGTACCTCACGGAGCACGGCGTCGCGCAGAAGGACTTCAACTCCTACGGCTCGCGCCGCGGCAACCACGAGGTCATGATCCGCGGCACGTTCGCGAACATCCGTCTGAAGAACGAGCTCGTCGCGGCGGTCAACGACGGCCAGATCATCGAGGGCGGGTACACGCGCGACTTCACGCAGGCCGGCGGTCCGCAGTCGTACATCTTCGACGCGAGCCAGAACTACCAGGCGCAGGGCACCCCGCTCGTGGTCTTCGGCGGCAAGGAGTACGGCTCGGGCTCGTCGCGCGACTGGGCGGCCAAGGGCACGTCGCTCCTCGGCGTCAAGGCCGTCATCACCGAGAGCTTCGAGCGCATCCACCGCTCGAACCTCATCGGAATGGGCGTCGTCCCGCTGCAGTTCCCCGAGGGCCAGTCCTGGAAGAGCCTCGGCCTCGACGGCACCGAGATCGTCTCGATCGAGGGTCTCGAGGAGCTCAACAACGGCACCACCCCGAAGACGGTGAAGGTCACCGCCGCCCCGAGCGAGTTCTCGCCCGAGGGCAAGGAGACGGTCGTCTTCGACGCGAAGGTCCGAATCGACACACCCGGTGAGGCCGACTACTACCGCAACGGCGGCATCCTGCAGTACGTGCTGCGCTCGCTCGTCTGAGCCCGGCGCATAACGCCCCGGCATCGGTCCCCGCAAGGGGTCACCGAAGCCGGGGCGTTCGCCGTTGTGCGACGTAGACTCGAGGGATGAGTCTGCTCGCCTCGATCACCGGTCCCCGTGACCTCGACGCGCTCACTCCGGACCAGCTGGAACAGCTCGCCCAGGAGGTGCGCGAGTTCCTCATCCAGAACGTCGCCCGCACGGGAGGGCACCTCGGCCCGAACCTCGGCGTCGTCGAGCTGACGATCGCCCTTCACCGGGTGTTCGACTCACCGAACGACCCGTTCGTGTTCGACACCGGGCACCAGTCGTACGTGCACAAGCTGCTCACCGGCCGGCAGGACTTCAGCCGCCTGCGGTCGCGCGGGGGGCTCGCCGGCTACCCGCAGCGCTCCGAGAGCGTGCACGACGTGGTCGAGTCGTCGCACGCGTCGAGTTCGCTCAGCTGGGCCGACGGCATCTCGCGCGCCCTGAACCGCACCGGTCGCACCGACCGGCATGTCGTCGCCGTCGTCGGCGACGGTGCGCTCACGGGCGGCATGACGTGGGAGGCGCTCAACAACATCTCTGACGACAACGAGCGCAACCTCGTGATCGTCGTCAACGACAACGGGCGCTCGTATGCGCCGACGATCGGCGGCATGGCGCGCTATCTCAACCGCGTGCGCACGACCGACGGCTACGAGAACCTGCGCCGCGGGTCGGATTCGTTCTTCCGCAAACTGGGCCCCGCCGGCCGCGCCGTGTACCGCGGGGTGCGCGGCGGCACGCACGGGTTCCTCTCGCGCTTCTCGAACAACGCAGCGCTGTACTCGAATCTCGACATCAAATACCTGGGCCCGATCGACGGTCACGACTTGCCCGTGCTCGAAGAGACGCTGCGGCTCGCGAAGGCGTACCGCGCCCCCGTCATCGTGCACGTCATCACCGAGAAGGGGCAGGGCTACGAGCCCGCCCGCAACGACGAGGCCGACCAGTTCCACGCGGTCGGCAAGATCGACCCGGCCACGGGCGAACCTCTGGGCGCCAGCGACGGGCAGGCGTGGACCGATGTCTTCTCCGAGGCGCTCGTCGAGGCGGGGGAGCAGCGCGACGACATCATCGCCGTCACGGCGGCGATGCTCCGCCCCACCGGCCTGCAGCCGTTCGCGCAGCGGTTCCCCGAGCGCGTGTACGACGTCGGCATCGCCGAGCAGCACGCCGTGGCATCCGCCGCCGGCCTCGCCTTCGGCGGGCTGCACCCGGTCGTCGCGATCTACGCCACGTTCATGAACCGCGCGTTCGACCAGGTGATGATGGATGTCGCGCTGCACAAAGCCGGCGTCACCTTCGTGCTCGACCGTTCCGGCGTCACCGGCCCCGACGGCCCCAGCCACCACGGCGTGTGGGACCTCGCGATGCTGCAGCTGGTGCCCGGCATCCGCATCGCCGCACCGCGCGACGAGGCGCGGTTGCGCGAAGAGTTCGCCGAGGCGATCGCCGTGGACGACGCCCCGACCGTCGTGCGCTTCCCGAAGGGCAACGTCGCCGCCGACCAGCCCGCGATCGAGCGACTCTCAGACGGGGTCGACGTGCTGTGGCGGCACGGCGAAGAAGACGTTCTGCTCGTCGGCATCGGACCGATGACTCGGCTCGCGGTCGAGGTCGCCGAGCGCCTGCGCGCGCAGGGGATCGGCGCGACGGTCATCGACCCGCGCTGGGTCGTGCCCGTGCAGCCCTCGGTGGTGCGCCTCGCTGCCGCGCACCGGCTGGTCATCACCATCGAAGACGGCATCCGCGTCGGCGGCGTCGGTACGCGCGTGCGCCAGGTGCTGCGCGAGGCGGGCGTCGACACGGCCGTCGACGAGCTCGGCCTGCCCGACGAGTTCTTGAACCACGCGACCCGCGAGCAGATCCTCGACGACGCGGGCCTGAACGCGGCGAAAATCGCGCAAGACGTCGTCGCCCAGGTGCTCGGCACCCGCATCCCGGTGGCCCGTCCCTCGACCGACACCGGCGCGATCTGGGCCATCGGCACGCCCGACGGCGAAACGCAGGATCGCTGACGCCTCGCGCCGCGCGCGCCGGGTGAGTCGTGAAAGCATGGAGGGATGACCTCCACCGCCAACCTCACCCGTGACGAGACGGCGGCCCGCGCCGCCGGCATCCAGCTGCAGACGGTCGATGTCGAGATCGACCTGCGGGGAGCGCGGGCAGCGGATGCCACGACCTTCCCGACCTCGTCGACGCTCGTGTTCGGGGCATCCGTCGAGGCGACGTGGATCGACTTCCTCGGCGCCTCGGTAGACGAGGTGATCGTCAACGGCGCCCCGCAGCCGGTGGAGTGGGACGGCGCCCGCGTGCGGGTGCGCGGACTCGCGGCGCACAACCTGGTGACGGTCCGCGGCACGGGTCGTTACAGCACGTCGGGCGAGGGGCTGCACCGCTTCAGTGACCCGGTAGACGACGCGGTGTACCTCTACACCCAGTACGAGCCGGCCGACAGCCGACGCGTCTACCCGGTGTTCGAGCAGCCCGACATGAAGGCGCGGTGGCGGTTCGTCGTGATCGCGCCGGACGGTTGGCAGGTGCTCTCGAACGGCGCCGAGGCGGCGCGTGAGCCGGTCGAGGGCGGGGTGCGCGTGGCGTTCGCCGAGACGTTGCCGCTGTCGAGCTACATCACGGCGGTCGCTGCGGGCCCGTACCACCGGGTCGAAGGGGTGTGGCACGGCCCCGCCGGCCCGGTGCCGCTCGGCGTGCTCTGCCGTGCTTCGCTCGCGCCGCACCTCGTCGACTCGGGCGATGCCGACGAGGTCCTCGGCATCACTCAGCGCGGGCTGGACTTCTTCTCCGACGCCTTCGGTCTCGTCTACCCGTGGGGAAAGTATGACCAGATCTTCGTGCCCGAGTACAACCTCGGCGCGATGGAGAACCCCGGGCTCGTCACGTTCACCGAGCGCTACGTGTTCCGCGGCGCCGCGACGGTCGCGCAGCACGAGGGGCGCGCGAACACGATCCTGCACGAGATGGCGCACATGTGGTTCGGTGACCTCGCGACGATGCGCTGGTGGGACGACCTGTGGCTGAAAGAGTCGTTCGCCGACTTCTCCGGCGCGCACGCGGCCGTCGTCGCGGGAGGGTTCCCCGACGCCTGGGTCACATTTGCGAGCCGGCGGAAGGGCTGGGCGTACGTGCAAGACCAGCTGCCGACGACGCACCCGATTGTCGCCGACATCCCCGACCTCGAAGCCGCGAAGCTCAACTTCGACGGCATCACCTACGCGAAGGGCGCCTCGGTGCTCAAGCAGCTCGTCGCGTTCGTGGGGGAAGACGCGTTCTTCCGCGGGGCGCGCCGCTACTTCGCCGATCACGCCTACGGCAACACGACGCTCGACGATCTGCTGACCGCTCTCGAGACCGAGTCGGGGCGCGACCTGCGCGCGTGGAGCGAGGCCTGGATGCAGACGACCGGCATGTCGCAGATCTCGGTCGAGCGTGAGGGAGACGGCGCGCTCACAGTGGTGCAGACCGACCCCCGCCCGCACCGGCTCGCCGTCGGACTCTACGCGTTCGAGGGCGACCGTCTCATGCAGCGCGGGAGCGTCGACGTCGACATCGCCGCCGAGCGCACGCCGGTGCCCGCGCTGTCGGGGGAGTCGTCCGTCGATCTCGTCCTGCCGAACGACGGCGACCGGACGTACGCGAAGGTGCGGCTCGACGCGCGGTCGACGGATGCCGCGGCGCGCGGCCTCTCGACGATCGACGACGCCCTGGCGCGCGCCGTGATCTGGGCGGCGCTGTGGGATGCCACGCGGGACGGCGAGCTGCCCGTGGCGCGCTACCTCGAGATCGTGGCACAGCACGCACCGCGCGAGGGCAATGCGGCTCTCCTCGCCGACGCCCTCGCGCACGCGCAGTTCGCGATCGGTCACTACGCCGCCGCTGCCGAGCGCGACCGGTTGGCGGCGGACTGGCTCGAGACCGCGTGGACGGCACTGTGGGCGGCGCCGGCGGGGTCCGACGCGCAGCTCGCCTGGGCGCGGGCGGTGGGCGCGGCGGCATCCCGCAGCGATCGGCGCGCCGCCGAACTGACGGCGATCCTCTGGGGTGAGGCCGAGGCCCCGAGCGGGCTGGCGCTCGACCCCGAGCTGCGCTGGGACTGGCTCGCCGCGCTCTCGGCGACCGGGCATGTCGACCTCGCCGCGGCAGACGCCGAGCTCGCACGCGACGGCTCGTCGCAGGGGCGCACGGCGTATCGCGCGGTGCTCGCGGCGCGACCGGACGCCGCCGTGCGGGCGGACGCCTGGCACGCCGCGTGGGACGACGGGAGCCTCACCAACGACCACCTCGACGCGACGATCGCGGGTGTGCGTGCGGGCGGGCGACGAGACCTCGTCGAGGAGTTCGACGCGGACTACTTCGCGCGCATCCGCCCCGCGTGGTCCGCACGCAGCATCGAGATCGCACGCCGCCTCGTGATCGGTCTGTTCCCGGCATCCGACACGCTCGACCCGGTCGATGCGTGGCTGGACGCGAACGCGGATGCCCCGGGAGCGCTCCGCCGCCTCGTGATCGAGCAGCGCGACGGGCTCGCCCGCGACCTGCGGGTGCGGGCTGCTCAGCCCTCGCTCTGACGCGCCCGGTTGCTCATTCGCCGGCTCTTCTCGCTCCGGCAGGGATGACGACCGCGAACGAGAAGAGACCCCACGGGAAGGCGGCGACGGTCCACCCGACGAAGGCGAAGAGCATCGACCAGAGGCCTGCGGCCACGGCTCCGCGGGCGAACTCCACCCCGCTGAAGGCCATGGGCTCGGTGGCCGTGCGCGGTGAGCGCGCGGTCACGGGCGCACCTCGCCGACGAGCGCGAGAAGCTCGGCGAGGGGCCGACGCACGAGCGGCATGCGGGCCAGAGGCAGCGCGAGCTTGAGGATCGACAGCCCTCGGTCGAGCAGCCGGCGGGTGCGGGCCTGGCCCGGCGAATCGTCGTAGACCCAGTACAGCGCGAGCAGCAGGTGGCCGAGGAAGAGGGCGGGCGGCAGAGCCTCGGCGACCCCGTCGGGAAGGCCGGTGCGTGCTCCGTCGACCGCCTCGGCGAAGAGGCCCTCGGTGATGTCGCGCGCCGGCGTGGACTCCGCCGACAGGGGATTGATGCCTGAGCGGGGTGCGAGGGCCGCCGAGACGAACTCAGCCGCGTGGGCGTGATAGTCGGTCAGCTGGTCGAGGCCGGTCGTGTAGACGATCCGCAGCCGCTCGATCAGGTCGGTCGACTGCGAGAGCAGCGGCGCCGCGGCATCCCGGTGCCGCTCCTGCACGTCGAGGTAGAGATCCTGCACGAGGTCGGCCTTCGACGCGAAGTGATAGTTCGTCGTGCCGACCGACACGCCCGCCTCGGTCGCGATCAGGCGGATCGTCGTGGCGTCGTACCCGCGTTCGCGGAACGACCGCAGGGCAAGGTCACGCAAGAGCCCCCGCGTTCTCTCGCTCTTGGTTGTCGTGCCCTCGCGCGCCGCAGAACTGAACATGTTCAAACGCTAGCACGGTGCGGCCGCACGCCGCCGGCGCGGCTACACGGAGCGGAGCGCCGTGACCGCGCCCGCCCACGCACTCGTGTCGGCGGCCTCGTCGCCGGTGCGGCCGACGATCGCCTCGGAGAGGAGGTACCCGTCGGTCAGCGCATCGCCGGTGATGACGACCGAAAGCAGCTCGATGCCGCACGCGGCGCGCACACGGTCGGCGCAGGCGTCGACGACGGATGCCGAGAGGTCGGCGTTCACGGGCAGCTGCGTTCCCTCGTCGCCGCGCACGAGGTCGCGGAGCGCCGCGCCGACGAGGTTTCCGGTGCGTTCGGTAACGTGCACGACCTCGAGCTCGAAGACGCGCAGATCGGCGCCCGTGACGAACGGGCGCCAGTCGAACGATGCGTGCACGAGGTGCTGCCGACCGCTGCCGGCCGTGAGCTGCCGCGCCGGCAGATCGGTCGAGCGCACGCGCGTGTCGACGCGGCGGTACCACGCGAGCACGGGAAAGACGGCGTGCGTGCCGGGAGCGAGCACGACGACCTCGCCGGCCTCGCTGCCGCGGCTCGCGCGCCGCCGCACGATCGGCCGGCCGTTCCGCGTGCGGATCGCGGCCTCGCCCTCGTCGATCGTCACCATGAGCAGCTTGAACAGGGCCGGCACGACGAGCAGCACGGTGAGCACGGCGCCGCCGGTCTTGATGAGCGAGTTCATCCCGCTCGTGCCGAACATCGACGTGAAGGTCTCGATCACACCCCCAGGATGCCTGGTGTGCAGGCATCCCTCGCCCGCTTCGCGCCCTCGCGCACACGATGTTCACGCGATCGTCGCATGCCGTTCCGGTGAGACCCGCACACGCATCGAGACCCCGCACCGGGGTGCGGGGTCTCGATGTGCAGAAGCGGTCTCGCCGCCTTCGATATCAGTCGGCGATGCCCCTGATCACCGGGTGGTGGAAGGTGTCGCCGAACGCGCGCTCCGAGGCACCCTCACGGTCGAGGTAGGGCGACGCGCCGCCGTCGATGAAGGGCCAGCCCGCGCCGAGGATGAGGCACAGGTCGATGTCCTCGACCTCGGGCACGACGCCCTCGTCGAGCATCAACTTGATCTCGGTGGCCAGGCCGTCCTGCACGCGGCGCAGGATCGTGTCGGCCGACGCCGGGGACGACCCGACGTGCCCCTTCAGCACCTTCTGTGCATCCTTGGTGAAGCCGGTGACCCGGCCGCCCTTGTCTTTCTCGACGACCTGCGGTAGCTCCGCGAGGGCGTGGAAGTTCTCGTTCGCGTAGAAGCGGTCGGGGAACGCGTGCACCATCGTGTCCTGCACGTGCGCGGCGACCTTCCAACCGACCAGGTCGATCAACTGGAACGGACCCATCGGCAGGCCGAGCGGAGCGAACGCCTTCTCGACGTCCGCGACGGGCGTGCCCTCGTAGACGGCGCGGGCGGCCTCGCCCATGACCTTCGCGAGCAGGCGGTTCACCACGAACCCGGGGGCATCGGCGGTGAGCACGGCGTTCTTGCCGAGGCCACGCGCGACGACGAACGCGGTCGACAGCGCGGCATCCGAGGTCTCGGGCGTCTTCACGATCTCGATCAGCGGCATGACCGCGACCGGGTTGAAGAAGTGGAAGCCGACGAGACGCTCGGGGTGGGCGAGCTTCGACCCGATCTCCTCAACCGACAGCGACGAGGTGTTGGTCGCGAGGATCGCGTCCTCGGCGATGATGGGCTCGATCTCGGCGAAGACCTGCTGCTTGACACCGACCTCTTCGAAGACGGCCTCGATGACGAAGTCGCAGTCGGCGTAGCGGCTCTTGTCGGTCGTGCCCGTCACGAGGGCGCGCAGCTGGTTCGCGGTGTCGCCGTCGAGGCGACCCTTCGCCTCGAGCTTGCCGATCTCGTCGTGGATGTAGGCGACGCCCTTATCAACGCGCGCCTGGTCGAGGTCGGTGATCAGCACGGGCACCTTGAGCTTGCGCACGAACAGCAGCGCGAACTGGCTGGCCATGAGGCCCGCACCGATGATGCCGACCTTCGTGACCTTCTTGGCGAGGGCCTTGTCGGGCGCGCCGACGGGGCGCTTCGCGCGCTTCTGCACCAGGTCGAACGCATACATGGATGCCGCGAACTGGTCGCCGGTCACGAGGTCGGCGAGCGCCTCGTCTTCGCGGGCGAAACCCTCCTCCTTCGTGCCCGAGCGCGCCTTGTCGAGCAGGTCGAGCGCGACGTAGGGGGAGCGGGGCACCGTGCCGATCTTCGACTCGAGCATGCCGCGCGCCATCTTGACGGCGACGGGCCACTTGACCGTGCGCTCGATCTTGCCGGGCTGGTTCTTGCGCTCGACCTTGATCGCGCCGGTCAGCACGCCGTCGGCCCACGCGAGCGAGCGCTCCAGGTAGGTCGCGGCGGGGAAGATCGCGTCGAAGATGCCGTAGTCGTAGGCCTGCTGCGGCTTCAGCATGCGGTTCTGCTTGAGCGGGTTCGAGATCACGACCTCGAGCGCGTTCTCGATGCCGATGAGGTTCGGCAGCAGGTAGGCGCCGCCCCAGCCCGGGATGATGCCCAGGAACACTTCGGGGAGCGCGATCGCGGCCGCCGAGGCATCCACCGTGCGGTAGTCGGAGTTCAGCGCGATCTCGAGCCCGCCGCCGAGCGCGAGCCCGTTGACGAACGCGAACGAGGGCACGCCGAGCGCGCCGAGCTTGCCGAACACCTTGTGACCGAGCTGGGCCACGAGCTTGGCGTTGGCCTTCGAGCCGACCTTCGTGATGTCGGACAGGTCGGCGCCGGCCGCGAGGATGTACTGCTTGCCCGTCACGCCCACGGCGTCGATCTCGCCGGCGGCCGCGCGGGCCTTCAGCGCGTCGAGGGTCTCGCCGAGGGCGGTCATGGTCGCCGGGCCCAGCGTGTTCGGCCGCGTGTGGTCGCGTCCGTTGTCGAGCGTGATGAGCGCGAGCACCTTGCCCGAGGCGAGGCGGATGTCGCGGACGCGCGCGTGCGTGATGACCTCGCCGTCCGTCAGTGCGGTGAGAGGGGAGAAGTCGATCTCGTCGTAATTTGTCATGTCGCGTGTCCTCAGCGCTTCTTGCCGTTGTAGTGCGGGTTCTCCCAGATGACCGAACCGCCCTGCCCGAGGCCCACGCACATCGCGGTGAGGCCGTAGCGGACGTCGGGGCGCTCGGCGAACTGCGCCGCAAGCTGGATCATGAGACGCACACCGGATGCCGCGAGCGGGTGCCCGAGCGCGATCGCGCCGCCCCACTGGTTGACGCGGGGGTCGTCGTCGGCGATGCCGAAGTGGTCGAGGAGCGACAGCACCTGCACCGCGAACGCCTCGTTCAGCTCGAACAGGCCGATGTCGTCGATCCTGAGTCCGGCCTTCTTCAGGGCCTTCTCGGTCGAGGGGATCGGACCGATGCCCATGATCTCGGGCTGGACCCCCGCGAACGCGAACGAGACCATGCGCATCTTCGGCTTCAGGCCCAGCTCCTTCACGGCTCCGCCGCCCGCGAGTAGCGACATCGTCGCGCCGTCAGTGAGGGGCGAGGAGGTTCCGGCGGTCACGCGGCCGTGCGGACGAAACGGGGTCTTGAGGCTCGCGAGGTCTTCCATCGTGGTCTCGGGGCGACGGCCCTCGTCTTCGGTGGCGAGGCCCCAGCCGCCCTCGGCGTCTTTGATCGCCACGGTGACGAGGTCGGGCTGGAACTTGCCGGCCTCGTACGCGGCCTGCGCCTTGTGCTGGCTGAGCATGCCGAAGCGGTCGGAACGCTCCTTGGTCAGCTGCGGGAAGCGGTCGAAGATGCGCTCGGCGGTGACGCCCATGTTGAGCGCACCCGGGTCGACCATGCGCTCCGAGACGAACCGCGGGTTCGGGTCGGCGTTGCCGCCGATGGGGTAGTGGCCCATGTGCTCGACGCCGCCGGCGAGGGCGACCTCGTACATGCCGGCGCCGATGGATGCCCCCATCATCGCCACGCTCGTCATCGCGCCCGCGCACATGCGGTCGATCGCGAAGCCGGGCACGGTCTGCGGCAGGCCTGCGAGGATCGCCACCGAGCGGCCGAGCGTGAGTCCCTGCTCACCAGTCTGGCTCGTCGCGGCGATCGCGACGTCGTCGACGCGGTCGGCGGGAACGTCGGGGTTTCGTTCCATCAGGCCGATCGTCGCCTTGACGGCGAGGTCATCCGATCGGGTGTTCCAGTACATGCCCTTCTCGCCGGCGCGCCCGAAAGGGGTTCGCATGCCGTCGACGAAGTAGACGTCCGAGAGCTCGGCCACACTGCCTCCAAAGTTTGGGATTGAGTACAGCCTAACGTGACACTCAGTCCCGCGGAATCGGTTGGTTCGATTCTACGAGGCGTCCACCGATGCGTCGTCGGCGGCGTGCACGGAATCGACAAAGGCCGCCGCGATCACGGGGCCCACGAGCTCGATCTGCCAGGGCCGCGCGCCGTGGCTTGCGAGCACCTCGCCGACCGAGTCCGCGTCGACCTCGTCGGGCGGGGTCCACGCGACGCGCCGCAGCGTGTCGGGCGTCAGCAGGTTCTCGGTGGGCATGCGCAGGTCGACGGCGAGCTGCTCGACGGCGGGCCGCGCGGCTTTCAGACGCGCATCGGCGGCCGGATTTCGGTCGGCCCAGGCCCGGATCGGAGGCATCCCGTCACCCGGCACGCGCTCGGCGGGAAGCGCGGTCTCGCCGCGCCCCGCCTCGATCGCGGCCCACCACCGGTCGAGCTGGGTGCGACTCGCGCGCCCCGTGAAGTCTTTGACGCGCGAGAGTTCCTGCTTGCTCGCCGGGTCGGCGAGCACGGCGGCGATGAGCGAACGATCGGGCACGAGGCGACCGGGTGAGGTGTCTTGGTCGCGCGCGTAGTCTTCGCGCGCCTGCCACAACGAGCGCGCGACCGCGAGCGAACGTCGACCACGCACCGTGTGCAATCCGCTGAGGCGGCGCCACGGTTCTTCACGGGGTGGCTTGTCGGGGCGTGTGCGCACGGCTTCGAACTCTTGCGCCGCGATCTCGGTCTTGTCCTGCTCGGCGAGTTCGAGGACGAGCGCGTCGTAGACGTCGACCAGGTGCATCACATCAAGCGCGGCGTATTCGAGCCACGGCTGCGGCAGCGGTCGCGTCGACCAGTCCGAGGCCGAGTGCGCCTTCGCGAGAGTGATGCCCAGAGTGTCTTCGACGACGGCGCCGAGCCCCACGCGCTCGTGGCCGAGCAGGCGCGCGGCGAGCTCGGTGTCGAAGATCGACGGCGGGTCGAGGTGCAGTTCGCGCAGCGACGGCAGATCTTGGCTCGCCGCGTGCAGAATCCACTCCTCGCCGCCGATCGCGCGCTGCAGCGCCGTCATGTCGCCGATCGCCGGCGGGTCGAAGAGGAACGCGCCGGCCCCGCGGCGGAAGACCTGCACCAGGTAGGCGCGCTGCGAATAGCGAAAGCCCGAAGCGCGCTCGACATCGACGGCGACCGGCCCTGTGCCGGCCGCCAGCAGCGCGGATGCCTCGCCGAGCCCTGCGGCGTCGGCGATCACGTCATATTCAGCCACGCGTCATCCTCTGTGCTCCGAACACGGCGATCCCTTCCGATCCCGGCGGAAGGCCCGCCAGCATGCACACCAATTCTGCCCATGCATCGAGGTGCGCGGCGATGTCGCCCGACGGCGACCACGACGCGCGCAGTTCGATCTGCGCCCCGTCGCCCTCGTCGGCGAGCCCGCCGAAGCCGCGCGAGAGCGTCTTGGTGGCGGTGCCGGATGCCGAGTGGTAGGCGGCTCCGCGAGCCTCGAGCGCGTCGAGGAGCCACGACCACGCGACCTCGGCGAGGAGTGGATCGGTGCCGATCTCGGGTTCGAGGGGCGCCTGCGCGAAACAGACGATGCGCCACGCGCCGTCCCACGCGTCGGGCTCGGCGGGATCGTGCAGCAGCACGAAGCGGCCGGTGCCGAGCTCCGAGTCGACACCGTCGACATCGGGCCGCACATCGCCGGCGACGGCGAAGGCGTCGGGCGCCAGCGTGGCGGGGGCGGGGATCTCGCGCACGGCGAAATCGGATCGGAACGACTGCGCGCGAAGCGCATCGGCGACGCCGGCGAACGTCGGCGATCCGGCCGGGGGACGGGGCTCATCCACGCGATCAGACTAGAATGCAGGGACGATGAAGGCATCCAGGCGCGCCGTCGCCCTCGACTCACGATTCGGTTCCGCGGCGGCCCTGCGGGCCGTGATCGTTGCGCTGGCCACGGCCCTTTTCGGTGTCTGCGTCGCCCTCGCCGTCGTCACCGTGCGCATCGCCCGCCGGGTGGTCATGCCCGCCGCGCGGGCCGCCGACACGCGCATCCTGAACGTGGATGTCGCCGCGCAGACGATCACGCTCACGCGCACCCCCGACACGGTGCTGCCGGGGCGGTACGGGCTGTTCACGACCGGTGCCGCCGAGTATCTGAAGATCGGCTCGGTGCTCTCGAGCGACAGCGGCAGCGTGAAACGCAAGCTGCTGACCGAGGTGGAGGGTGACATGCACCTGGCTGCCGAGGCGGCGTTCAGCGGATGGTATTTCCAGCGCCCCGAAGAGCTGCACCTGCCGTTCACCGAAGAGCACGTGCACGCCGCCGTGGGCAGCTGCCCCGCCTGGTTGTTCCCCGCCGCGTCGGCCGAGAGCGCCGAGACGTGGGTCATCCAGATCCACGGCCGCGGCACGACACGTGCCGAGTGCCTGCGCGCGGTGCCCGTCTTCCACGCGCTCGGCATCGCGTCGCTGGTCGTCTCGTATCGCAACGACGGCGAGGCGCCCCGCACCCGCACCGGCAGTTATGCCCTCGGCGCGACCGAGTGGCGCGACGTCGATGCCGCGATCGCGTGGGCGCGTCGGCGCGGCGCGCAGCGCATCATTCTCATGGGCTGGTCGATGGGCGGGGCGATCGCGCTGCAGGCCGCGCTCGGCTCGGCGCACCGTGAGCGCATCGCGGGGCTGATCCTCGACTCTCCCGTCGTCGACTGGCGCACCGTCCTCACCTATCAGGGGCGCGCGCTCGGTCTGCCGGCGCCCGTGACGGGCCTTGCGATCGAGACGCTGCGGGCCGACTGGACGGCGCCCGCGACGCGCTCCGAAGGCGGCATCCCGTTCGACCGTCTCGACATCGTCGCCCGCGCGGGCGAGCTGCGCCACCCGATCCTGTTGCTGCACAGCGACGACGACGGCTTCGTGCCGTCGAGTGCGTCGCACGCGCTGGCCGAGGCCCGCCCCGACCTCGTCGAGCTGCAGACCTTCTCGACGGCGCGCCACACCAAGTTGTGGAACTACGACCAGGAGCGCTGGACCGAGGCCATCGGCGACTGGGTGCGCCGACACGGACTCGTCACGGAAGAGGTGGCGTCGTGAGTGCTTCGGGCCTCGTGCACCTGACCGAGCGCAGCCCGCAGGTGTCGGGCGCCGAGATGGTCGCCGCCCTCGTTCCGCCGCCGCAGTTCGACGACGCGACCTTCGAGACCTATCGCGCCGACCCCGCCTACCCGTCCCAGCAAGAGGCGAAAGACCGTCTCATCGTGTTCAGCGGCGGCGGAGCGCCCGCCGAGCGCGGTGGTCTGTTCCGTCGCGCCAAGAAGGCGCCCGAGATGAAGCCGGGCGTGTACCTCGACGGCGGGTTCGGTGTCGGCAAGACGCACCTGCTGGCATCCATTTACCACGCCATGCCCGCGCGGCGGAAGTATTTCGGGTCGTTCATCGAGTACACGGCGCTCGTCGGCGCGCTCGGGTATCAGAAGACGGTCGAGCTCTTCCGCGGGGCCGACCTGCTCTGCATCGACGAGTTCGAGCTCGACGATCCCGGCGACACGATGGTGATGACGCGGCTGATCGGCGAGCTGGTCCCCACCGGCACGAAGCTTGCCGCCACCTCGAACACGCCGCCGAACGCGCTCGGTGAGGGCCGCTTCGCAGCGCAGGACTTCTTGCGCGAGATCCATGCGATGGCGTCGAGCTTCGAGACCATCCGCATCGACGGCACCGACTACCGGCAGCGCGCCCTCGACGGGCACGCGCAGGTGCTCGACGACGCCGCCTACGCGCAGGTGCTGACGGATGCCTCCGCCGCAGGCACCGCGTCGGACGACGACTTCGCGGGGCTCGTGCGGCACCTGGCATCCGTGCACCCCTCGCGCTACATCCGGTTGATCGACGGGATCGACACGATCGGCATCCGCGATGTCGCCGAGCTCGACGACCAGTCCGCGGCGCTGCGCTTCGTCGCCTTCGTCGATCGTGCCTACGACGCGCAGATCCCGGTTCGCGCCACGGGGGAGCCCCTCGACCGCGTGTTCGCCCCCGAGATGCTCACCGGCGGCTACCGCAAGAAGTACCTGCGCGCGATCTCGCGCCTGAACGCGCTGACGCATTCCTGACGGCCGCCGAGCGCGCCGGAGCGCGCCTCGAAACGTGATGTTCACACCACAGGGGCGTCTGTAACCCGCGCGAAACACGACACGCATGCCGCAGGAAACCGCGTGTGGTCACACTGGGGGTGCCTCAACCGCTGCGACCCGAAACGCTGCAGGGGAGGGGCCCGAGTTACACAACCCCTGAGTGAGGATCTTCATGGACAGCGGAAACCTCGCGTGGTCTGTCACGGCGACAGCCCTCGTACTTTTCATGACGCCGGGTGTGGCGTTCTTCTACGGCGGCCTGGTGAAGGCCAAGAGCGTCGTCAGCATGATGATGATGAGCTTCGGAGCGATGGGCCTGGTCGGCGTGCTCTGGATCCTCTACGGCTCGAACATGACGGTCATCGCCGAGGGTGAGAACCAGTTCCTCTCCGGCAACCCGTTCAGCGACTTCGGTCTCGCCGGCACCTCGAGCGACGGCCTCGTCGTCTCGGCCTACGGCGCGACCTTCGCGATCATCACCGTCGCGCTCATCTCGGGCGCGATCGCCGACCGTGCCAAGTTCGGCTCGTGGATGATCTTCGCCGGTATCTGGGCGACCGTCGTCTACTTCCCGGTGGCCGCGTGGGTGTGGGGCGGTGGCTGGGCCTACAACCTGGGCTCGAACCTCGGGCTCGACGTCAGCGTCATCGACTACGCCGGTGGTACCGCCGTGCACATCAACGCCGGTGCGGCGGCCCTGGCGCTCGCCCTCGTGCTCGGCAAGCGTGTCGGCTTCCAGAAGGGCATCCACAAGCCGCACAACGTGCCGCTCGTGATGCTCGGCGCCGCGATCCTGTGGTTCGGCTGGTTCGGCTTCAACGCTGGCGCTGAGGGCACGTTCTCGCTGCTCGGTACCGCTGACTCGAAGGTCGGCCTGATCGTGATCAACACGCTCGGCGCGACCGCCGCCGCCATCATCGGCTGGATCGTCGTCGAGAAGCTCAAGGACGGCAAGCCCACCGCCGTCGGTGCCGCCTCGGGCGCCGTCGCCGGCCTCGTCGCCATCACCCCCTCGTGCGCCGCGCTCGCTCCCGGATGGGCGCTGCTGCTCGGTGTGATCGCCGGCGCGGTCTGCGCCTTCGCGGTGGAGCTGAAGTGGAAGCTCGGCTACGACGACTCGCTCGACGTGGTCGGCGTGCACCTCGTGGGTGGCATCATCGGCACGCTCTACATCGGGTTCTTCGCGACCGACACCGGCCTCTTCACCGGCGGCACGGGTGCGCAGCTGCTCGTGCAGTTCATCGCCGCCTTCGGTGTGCTGATCTACTCGTTCGTCGTCGCCTACCTGCTGGGCCTGCTCATCGAGAAGACGATCGGCTTCCGCGTGAAGAACGAAGACGAGATCGCCGGTATCGACACGGTCGTGCACGGCGAAGAGGGTTACGCCCTCGCAGACTGACCGCACCATCACACAGCGCGCTGTCTGACAGCGCAGAAGGGCGCCGGATCCGATCCGGCGCCCTTCTTCTGCGCTCCCGTGAACCGTCGCCGAGCGGTCGAGGGCAGTCGCGGGCGGTTCGGTAGGGTGAGCCCATGGCGGCGCGCGACAGCTATCTCACCGGGTTCATCAAAGGGCTCATCAACGTCTTCACCGGCGGGGCCGGGGTCGTCGACGACCAGTTGAAGGATGCCGCGCGCCGCGACGAACGCGAGCGCCGCGACGCCGGGTCGCTGAGCGCCACGCGGCGCGCCGAGGCCACCGTCGCGGCGACTGCACGCGCCCAGAGCGGCCACACCGCGACGATCGAGATCGATCCGCCGGCACGGTCGGCCCTGCGCATCTCGTACGCCCCCGAGCGCGATGGAGACCCCGACGCCGGCGAGATCGTCTGGACGTGGGTTCCGTACGCCGAGCACGACGGGCGCGGCAAAGACCGTCCGGTGCTCGTGATCGCACGGCAGAGCGACGAGCGGGTCTACGCCGTGCGCCTCACGAGCAAGGCGCACGACGGAGACCGCGACTTCGTGTCGATCGGCACGGGCCCCTGGGATGGCCAGGGACGGCCGTCGTGGATCGACATCGAGCAGCTGTACAGCGTGCACGCCGAGGGCATGCGCCGCGAGGCATCCGCCCTCGACCGCGCACGGTTCACCCGCGTCGCCCAGGCGCTGCATGGCCGCTACGGGTGGGACATCGAGCTCTAGACGTTTGTGTCGCCCAGGACGCTGTCACTTCGTCTGGGCGAAGAGTGGTGCGAAGACGATGATCGCTGCACCTGCGAGAGCGACGACCGTCCCGACATAGTCCCAGAGAGTCGGGGTGAAGCCGTCGACGACGACGCCCCACGCGAGCGACCCTGCGACGAAGACACCGCCGTACGCAGCGAGCACGCGACCGAAGTGTGGATCGGGCTGCAGTGCCGCGACGAAGCCGTAGGCGCCGAGCGCGACGACGCCGAGGAGCGCAAACCACCACCCGCGATTCTCGCGCACCGACTGCCAGATGAGCCACGCACCGCCGATTTCGGCGAGGGCTGCGAGGGCGAACAGCAGGATGATCCGAAGTGTCGTCACGCCGTCAGTCTGTCAGGCGACACGAGGCGGAGTCGGCAGGATCTACCGGATCGGTTTACTGCAAATGGTGGGCGATACCAGACTCGAACTGATGACCTCTTCCGTGTGAAGGAAGCGCGCTACCAACTGCGCCAATCGCCCGTGACCCGGGGAGTGATCCGCGGGCCGAGAACCGATGTTACCGGATGCCGGGGCCCGGGAACGAATCGTCGGCGAGACACGCGCGGGGTGCGCTCGGTTTTGCGAAGTGCGTGGAGTGCACTAAAGTCGATCAAGTGCCTGAGGGAGTCGGAAACGACAACCACGGGAAAACGCGGATGTAGCGCAGTTGGTAGCGCACAACCTTGCCAAGGTTGGGGTCGCGAGTTCGAGTCTCGTCATCCGCTCAAGTGCAGGGGTCTCTTTTTGAGGAGATCACGGCACGTGGGGTCAATCCACACGGTGGCGTGGCCGAGCGGCTAGGCACCGGCCTGCAAAGCCGTTTACACGGGTTCGAATCCCGTCGCCACCTCACCTCATAACTGAACAGCCTTTATAGGCGCGATTGGCGCAGCGGTAGCGCGCTTCCCTGACACGGAAGAGGTCACTGGTTCGATCCCAGTATCGCGCACACAAGAAAACCCCTGAGAAATCAGGGGTTTTTCTCGCATGGGGAGCGAAGCGCTAGCCTTCGGGGAATATACGGGGAACATCGCTTCGGGTGTGCGCGAGGTGAACGGCCGGGTGCGCCTTTCTCCGACGTTTTCCCGCGCGATGGTCTCGAGCACCACAGGTTGTGAGCACCCGGTCCGCTGAGGCATCGCCGGCGCCACTGCCTGCGTGTGACACGACGAGAACGATGCGATCGCGATTCAGTGCCTTCTCCGCTTCTTGCGAGGATGCCGCGGGTTCGTGCCCTTTGCGCGCGGCGGTAGTGGCGCGCTCGACGCTTCGATCGGTCGCAGCTTCAGGACCTCAAGGTCGAGCTCCGCGCTCGGGCTGGCCAAGCGGTCGTCGAAGAGCACGTCGACCAGAATGCCCGTGGCTTGGTCATAGACAAGGGCAGTCCCGCGGTGAAGCCCGAGCTGATACTTCTTGGCCTGAAGGTACCGCCGGAGCGATGACGTGGATGTGTCGGGATCAGATCCCGCAGTACGAGTCGCCCAAACGAACAACCAGCCTTCGCGTTGGTCAGAGCCGAGCGCGATTGTTCGCGACCGCTCCTGCTCGGGAGTGCTGGACGAGCGCCGGAGCTGGCCGGGAATCCTCGCCATCACGTCTTGCGTGGCAGCATTCGCAGACAACAGAGTTGCCCCTGTACTCAACCAGGCGGTATCGCCGCGCGTCTGGAGCTCATCTGCCAGCAGATCAACGGTGCCAACGCTCGGATCCTCTCGCTGCGCCGTGAGCTTGACCTGTGGGACGACCCGGGCCTGGTCAGAGGCATCGAGTCGCGCCTCGCGACGATGCAGGAATCTCTGAAGGGACTGAACACGCAGCTGGAGCAACTCGCCAATGAGCGCGCCTCGGCAGACAATATGGCCGTGATCACCCTCACCGGTGCGACCTCACGGGGGACGCTGGCCTCGTGGTCGCTTCCGGGAGCGCCGGGCGGTGTGACTCTCGAACAGCTCGCCGGCATGAGTGAGACCGACATCGCCACCCTCCTCGCCGCACACCCCGAACTGACCGACAAGCTCCTCACCGCGCAGACCCCCGAGCAAACCGCAGCGTGGTGGCAGAGCCTGACCCTCGATCAGCAGCACGCCCTCGTCCTCGGCGGATCCACGCTCATCGGCGCACTCGACGGGCTCCCGCCAGCAATCCGTGTCGCCGCGAATCGCATCAACGCGGCGAACCAACTGCCAGACCTGGAACGACGTCAGCTCACCGCTGACTTCAACCACCTTGCGACCGTCAATACAAACTTCGTCGACCCACACTTGGTTAACTACCTCCGACGCGTAGCCGACGGAGACGTGCAGCTCTACCTCTGGCGCCCTGAGAAGGGCGCGACCATTGAGATGGCTGGAGACCCACGCACCGCGAAGTCCGTAATGTTCGTGGTGCCCGGCACGAACGCGAGCATCAGCAAGTTCACCAGCGACAACCCGATGACAGGATTCGCGAACTGGCAAGTCGAAAGATCTGTGCCGCCAGGATCTGTGCTTGCATTCACCGTGCTCACCGGACCGATGCCATATCTGACGCCTGACCCAGTCGACTTCTGGTCGAATGGGCCGCAGAACAACGCATTCGCCACCGCCCGCGCGCCAGAGTACGCAGCATTCCAGAAGGGCCTGACCGCCTCACTACCCGATCTTCCAACGGTCAGCTAAGAGCACTCGTACGCTTCCGCGGTCGGATCCACCGCCGAGTCCCTCGGCGCCGCCCCTACGGTTCGCGGGTCTGTCCGTTCCTTTGTGTATGGGGCTTCGGCTTAGTTGATTCCTAGGCGGTCGCCGTAGGTGATGGACAGGGTATTCAGGATAGCTTTCCAGCCGGCGATCTGCC
>NZ_JAAGRY010000021.1 GCF_015707995.1 Microbacterium paulum | reverse complement strand
GGCGGCGGCGCACGGCGACGCCGCGCGAGAGGCCGTAGCCCCAGCCGGCGACGCGGGCCTTCGCGAACCCGAGGAGGGCCGGGGTGAGGGTGATCGCGACGAGCACGGCGACGGCGACGGCGGCCGCGGCCGCGATCCCCATCGTGGTGAGGAACGGGATCCCGGCGAAGCCGAGGCCGATCAGTGCGATGAGCACCGTGACGCCGGCGAAGACGACGGCCGATCCGGCGGTGCCGGTGGCGCGGGCCGCCGACTCTTCGGGGTCGGTGCCGGCGCGCACCTGGTCTTGATGTCGCGCCACGATGAACAGGGCGTAGTCGATGCCGACCGCGAGCCCCAGCATGATCGCGAGCATGGGGGTCGTCGACGAGACGGTCGCGAAGGCGGTGGAGAGGAAGATCAGCGTGATCGCGAGCGCGACGCCGATCAGGGCGCTCACGAGCGGGAACCACGCGACGACGAGCGAGCGGAAGGTGACGATCAGCACGAACAGTGCGACGAGCACGCCGATCACCTCGACGATCGAGAGCGCGGGCAGCGACGTCGAGAACAGGTCGCCTCCGACCGCGACCTGCGATCCTTCGGGAAGGGCCGCCCGCAGCGACGTCGATTCGTCTTCGAGGGCGGTCTTGGTCGAGGCCGGCACATCGGTCACGGTGCCTTCGAACTGCAGGCGGATGAGCGCCGCTTGGCCGTCGTCCGACACCATGCCGCTCACGGTGTCGCCGAACGGATCGGTGACGGCGAGCACCCCGTCGAGTGTGCCGAGGCTCGAGACGGCCGTGCCGATCTCGCCCCGGTAGGGCTCGTCTTCGATGCTGTCGCCGGGGGCGGCGACGATGACGAACTGCGCGCTCGTGCCGCTCGCCTGAGGGAAGGTCCGGTTGAGGATCTTCAGTCCCTCTTCGCCCTCGGTGCCGGGGATCGAGAACGAGTTGTCGAAGCCCTTGATGCCGCCGGTGGCCATGCCGACGCCGACCGAGCCGCCGACGACCGCGAGCAGCAGCAGCCAGCCGACGAGCACTCGCCACGGGTGACGGTAGGACCAGCGGCCGAGGGAGTATAGAAGTGTGGACACGGGCGCTCCGAGAGAGAGGGTTCAGAAGAGTTCGATACAGCGCTGTATCCGATACATAGATGTATCCTAAGAGCGTCGGCCCGTGCAAGTCTGGGGAGTCGATGTGAAAATGACCGAAGAGGAGGCGCCGTGACCGATGTGACCAGCCGCGCCGGCAGCCGTCGCCGCGAACAGACGCGCGCGCGCCTGCTCGACGCCGCTCATGAGGTGTTCGCCGAGGTCGGCATGGATGCCGCGTCGGTCGAGATGATCTGCGAGCGCGCCGGCTTCACCCGGGGCGCGTTCTACTCGAACTTCGAGTCGAAGAACGAGCTCTTCCTCGCGCTCATCACCCAGCTCGCCGAAGAGAAGCTCGATGAAGTGGCGGTGCGTGTGCAGGGGCTCGCCCCCGACGCCGTGACCGACATGAGCGACCTCGTGCGTCAGGTCTCGGGTGCTTCGCTCGGCGAGCGCCTGGAGCCGCAGCTGATCAGCGAGATCCGCACCCAGGCGCTCCGCGACCCGTCGCTCGCGGCGGCTTATCTGGCGTGGCAGGGCGCGATGCGCTCACGGGTCGAGGGCATCATCTTGCACGTCGTGGATGCCTACGGCTTGCGCCTGCGCCTGCCGGTCGCTGAAGCCGCGCAGCTGCTCGTCGACGTCTCAGACGACACGTGTGCGCGCGCCACGATCGAGGGTCGATCGAGCGAAGAGATCACGGAGCGGATGAACGATCGTCTCGAGCGCCTGGTCGGCGTGCTGGTCGAGAACCCCCGCGCCGTCGGCTGACCGACCGCTCGACCGGCGGTGCCCCGCCCGCCCTCAGCGCGCAGTGCGCGGCTGCGCGCGCACGTACTGCGGCGGCCACGGCGCCGCCGCGGGGTCGCCGAGTTCGGTAGCCGCGCGCAACGCGAAATGCGGGTCGCGCAGCCACTCGCGCCCCGCGAGGATGACGTCGGCTTCGCCGGCGACGAGGATCTCCTCCGCCTGCGGACCCGAGGTGATCTCGCCGACCGCGCCGACGGCGACGCCCGCCCCCGAGCGCACCTCGGCAGCGAGGGCGACCTGGTAGCCCGGGCCGGTGACGATCCGCTGGTGGGCGACGAGACCGCCGCTGGAGATGTCGAAGAACACCGCGCCGCGCTCGGCCGCCCACCCGGCGACGACCGCGGTCTGTGCGGCGTCCCAGCCGCCGTCGGCCCAGTCGCTCGCCGAGAAGCGCACGGTCAGGGCCGCGCTCGGCGCCGCCTCCCGCACCGCGTCGACGACGCGCAGCAGCAGCCGGGCGCGGTTCTCCAGCGAGCCGCCGTACTCGTCGGTGCGCGTGTTCGACAGCGGGGAGAGGAACTGGTGCAGCAGGTAGCCGTGCGCGGCGTGCACCTCGAGCAGCGCGAACCCCGCGGCGACGGCCCGCGCCGCGGCCGCGGCGAAGGCATCCACCACCGCGTCGATGCCCGCGGCGTCGAGCGCGACGGGCTCGTCGAACCCCTCGAAGGCGATCGCGGACGGGGCCACCGTCTGCCAGCCGCCGTCCGACGCCGGCACCGTTCCGCGTTTGCCGGTGAGCGGCGACCAGGTCGACGCCTTGCGGCCGGCGTGCGCGAGCTGGATGCCGGGGACGGCGCCGCGGGCGGCGATCGCGGCCGCGATGGGGGCCCAGGCATCCCGCTGCGCGTCGTTCCAGAGGCCCACGTCTTCGGGCGAGATGCGCCCTTCGGGCAGCACCGCGGTCGCCTCGGCGATGACGACGCCGGCCCCACCCGAGGCGAACTGCGCGAGGTGCACGTGGTGCCAGTCGTTCGGCACGCCGTCTGCGGCGGAGTACTGGCACATCGGTGCGACCCACAGGCGGTTGCGGGCGGTCAGCCCGCCGAGCTCGATCGGCGTGAACAGCAGGCTCATCGGGGGCCTTTCGACGGGGACGGGCGGGGGTAGGGTGACGCCATGGCGCTCGAGTGGACGGCGGAGCACGCGGCGGGCGTTCTGAGGATGCCAACGGCCTCGGACGACAAGTATTCCCGGGGCGTGCTCGGCGTGCGAACCGGGTCGGAGCGCTACCCGGGCGCCGCGGTGCTCGGCGTCGAGGCCGCCCACCGCACGGGCCTCGGCATGGTGCGCTACCTCGGCCCCGAACGCCCCACCGCGCTCGTACTCGCCCGCCGCCCCGAGACGGTGACGGCGGACGGCCGCGTGCAGGCGTGGCTCATCGGATCGGGCACGGATGCCTCGGAGCGCCGCGCCGCCGAGACGCGCGCCCTCCGCGACCTGCTCGCGGGGGAGGTGCCGGTCGTCGTCGATGCGGGGGCGCTCGATCTCGTCGCAGACGCGCCCGGCGGCGCACCGTGGCGTGCGCCCGTCGTCGTCACGCCGCACGATCGCGAGCTCGCGCGGCTGCGCGATGCCGCCGGGCTTCCCGCTGTCGACCTGACCGAGCCGGGCGTCGACCGCACCGCCGCCGCCGTCGACACCGCGCGCGCCCTCGGCGTGACCGTGCTGCTGAAAGGCGCGCGCACGGTCGTCGCGACCCCTGCGGGTGTCGCCCGCACGGTGACGAGCCCGACGCCCTGGCTCGCGACGGCGGGTACCGGTGACGTGCTCGGCGGCATCCTCGGCGCGCTCGTCGCGGGAGCGGCGGGGGCGGCGGAAGCAGGAGAAGAGGCCAGCGCGCTCGACGTCGAGGCGCTCGGTGCGCTCGCCGCGACGGCGGCCTTCGTGCACGGCCGGGCCGCCGCGGCCGCATCGGAGGCGCGCGCGGGGGGACCGATCACCGCGCTCGACGTCGCCGAGGCCGTGGCATCCGTCATCGGAGCGCTGCTGCACCGCTGACACCGCGCTCCGCCCGCCCGACACGCGCCTCTCTAGGATGGGGTGGTGCCCCGTCGGACTGCGCTGTGGATCGCCTTCGCGTTCGTGCATGTGCTCGTCGCCTGGCTCGGCTTCGCTTTTCCGAACGAGCCGATGGGCGATGTCTACCGCGTCTACGAACCGTGGTCGCTGCAGGCGCTCGACGGCCGCGGCATCGTCGGCATCACCGAGGCGTGGGTCTACCCGCAACTCGCCCTCGTGCCGATGGTGCTCGCCCACGCCTTCGCCCCGATCGCCGGCTACACCGTCGGGTGGGCGATCTTCGTGACCCTCGTGGATGCCGCGGCGTTCGCCGTGCTCGTGGGGCGGGCGACCTCGATCTCTCGTCGCACGGCGGCCTGGTTGTGGCTCGCCTACATCCTGCTGCTCGGCCCCGTCGGGCTCTATCGGCTCGAGGCGGTGACCGTCGCGCTCGCGATCGTCGGATGCCTGTGGCTCGTGGGCCGGCCGTGGGCGGCGTCGATGCTGCTCGCCGTCGCCGCGTGGATCAAGGTGTGGCCCGCGGCGCTGCTGGCCGCCGCCGTCATCGCCGTGCGCCGCCGCGGCGCGATCATCGGCGGAGCCGTCGTCGTCACCGTGCTCACACTCGGCGCCGTCGCGCTCGCGGGCGGTGCGGGTTACGCGTTCGGGTTCGTCGGCGAGCAGACCACCCGCGGTCTGCAGGTCGAGGCGCCCATCGCGACCCCCTATCTGTGGGGCGTGCTGCTCGGGCGCCCCGGCTTCTCGGTGGCGTACTCGTTCGACCTCCTCACCTTCCAGGTCACCGGCACCGCGGTCGACGCGGTGATCGCGGTGATGACCCCCGCCCTCGCTCTCGCCATGGCCGCCGTCGCGGGTCTCGGCGTCGTCAAGGCGGTGCGCGGCGTCTCGTTCGCGGCGTTGTTCCCCCCGCTCTCCCTCGCCCTCGTGCTCGGCTTCATCGTGTTCAACAAGGTCGGCTCGCCGCAGTACCTCGCCTGGCTCGTGCCGTCGGTCGTCATCGGCATCGTCGTGCAGCGGCGCGTATGGGCGGGGCCCGCCGCGCTCGCGCTCGTCGCCGCCGCGCTGACGCAGCTCGTCTACCCGCTGCTGTACGCCGGCATCCTCACCCCCGAGCCGGTCGCCGTCACGGTGCTGACCCTCCGGAACCTCGTCACGAGCGCCCTGTTCGTCTGGATGGTCGTGCGGGTCGCCCGGCTGCCGGCACCCGCACGCAGGCGGCAGCACGTCGAGGTCGCCGCCGCCGAGGCATCCGCCTGAACGATCCCGCCCGGCATCCATCCGACCCGACCTCTGGAGGTCACCATGCTCATCGCCTTCTCCGTCGCCCCCTCCGGCGCCCCCAGCGACCCGGCGCGCGCCGGCCTCGACGAAGCCGCAGCGGCCGCCGAGAGCGCCGACGGCTCGGTGCACGACGCGGTGGCCGCCGCCGTGCGGGTCGTGCGCGCCTCGGGCCTGCCGCACCGCACCACGTCGATGTTCACCGAGGTCGAGGGGGAGTGGGACGAGGTGTTCGCCGTCGTCAAGGCGGCGACGGAGGCCGTCATGCCCTTCGGTTCGCGGGTCTCGCTCGTGTTGAAGGCCGACATCCGGCCCGGACGCACCGGCGAGATCGACGGCAAGATCGAACGCCTCGAGCAGGCGATCGAATCGATTCAGCCGACCGACTCGTAGCGGCCCTCGGGGGTTCGAGGCGCCGGTAGCATTGCCCGGTGACCTCCGCGACCCGTTCGACAGTCTCGAGCGGATCGCCTGGCACGGCGAGGCTCGCGCTCCTCTCGCTCGCGATCGGCTCGTTCGGCATCGGCATGACCGAGTTCGTCGTGATGGGCCTGCTGCCGCAGATCTCCGCCGACCTGCTGCCCGCCCTCTCTGCGACCGACCCCGACGCCGCGATCGCGCAGACCGGCTGGCTCATCTCGTTGTACGCGCTCGGCGTCGTCGTCGGGGCGCCGACGATCGCGGCATCCGTCGCCAAATACCCGCGGCACCGCGTCATGCTCGCCCTCGCCGCGGCGCTCGCCCTCTTCAACGCGCTCACCGTCGTCATGCCGACGTTCGAACTCGTCGCCGTCTCGCGCTTTCTCTCCGGCCTGCCCCACGGCGCGTACTTCGGGATCGGCGCCCTCGTGGCATCCGACGTGCTCGGCCCGGGCAAACGCGCGCAGGGCGTCGCGTTCGTGCTCACCGGTCTCACGCTCGCGAACGTCGTGGGGGTGCCGCTCGGCACCGGCCTCGGCCAGCACTTCGGCTGGCGCGTCGCGTTCATGATCGTCGCGGCGATCTTCGCCCTCGCGGCGGTGCTCATCGCCTTCTTCGTGCCCGCGCACGCCGGCGACCCCGGGCGCACGCTGCGCGCAGAGCTCGGCGTCTTCCGCATTCCGCAGGTGTGGCTGACGCTCGGCATCGGCGCGATCGGCTTCGGCGGCTTCTTCGCCGCCTACAGCTACATCGCCTCGATCGTGACCGAGGTGGCTGGCAGCCCCGCCTGGGTCGTGCCGATCGTGCTCGTCGTGATGGGCGTCGGCATGACGATCGGCAACCTGCTGGGCGGCCGGCTCGCCGACCGCGACCTGCGCCGCACGCTCCTGCGGGGCCTCGGTGTGCTCGCGATCGTGCAGGTGCTGCTCGCCCTCACGTGCGGCTGGATCGTCACGCTCGTGGTGTTCGTCTTCGCGGTCGGCGTGGTCTCGTCGGTGCTGAGCCCGTCGATCCAGACGCGCCTCATGGACGTCGCCGGCGACAACCAGTCGATCGCCGCGGCCCTCAACCACTCGGCCCTCAACATCGGCAACGCGACCGGGGCCGCGCTCGGCGGCGCCGTCATCGCCGCCGGGTTCGGGTTCGTCGCCCCGGTGTGGGTGGGCGCGGCGCTCGCCGCCGCGGGGCTCGTCATCGCACTCGCGAGCTTTCGCGCCGACGCGCGGCGACCGGCGGCGGTTCTCGCGTAGCGTCAGCTCTCGAGCAGGCGGCGCAGGTGCGCGCCGGCGGCGGCGGTCTCTATGAGGAAGCCGTCGTGGCCGAAGTCGCTCGAGAGCACGACCGTGTCGTCGTCGATCGTCGAACGGATGCCGCGGAAGATGCGCTCCTGCCCGTCGACCGGGAACAGCCGGTCGCTGTCGATGCCGAGCACGAGCGTGCGGGCCGTGACCTGCGCCAGCGCGTCTTCGACGCCGCCCCGACCCCGACCCACGTCGTGCGAGTTCATCGCCTCGACGAGGGTCAGGTAGCTGTTCGCATCGAACCGGCGGGTGAACTTGTTGCCGTGGAAGTCGAGGTAGCTCTCCACGGCGAACCTGCCGCCGCCGCCGAGCGGGCTCACGCCCGACTGCCACGACCGCTGAAAGCGCAGATTGAGCTCGGTCGGGCTGCGGTAGTTCAGCAGCGCCATGCGCCGCGCCAACGCGAGGCCGCGGTGCGGACCCTCGCCGTCGGCCGCGTCGTAGTAGTCGCCGCCCGCGAAGCGCGGGTCGATGCGGAGGGCCTCGAGCTGCACCGAGTTGAGCGCGATCTGGTCGGCGGTCGTCGTCGGGGGAGCCGCCAGCACCGCGAGGCGCTCGACGCGATCCGGCAGCCCGACGCCCCACTCCAGAGCGTGCATGCCGCCCATCGAGCCGCCGATGACGGCCGCCCACCGCTCGATGCCGAGACCGTCGGCCAGCAGGGCCTGCGCCGCCACCTGGTCGCGCACCGTGAGATA
This sequence comes from Microbacterium paulum, assembly GCF_015707995.1. Taxonomy (GTDB): domain Bacteria; phylum Actinomycetota; class Actinomycetes; order Actinomycetales; family Microbacteriaceae; genus Microbacterium; species Microbacterium paulum. Next base: position 36,227 of record NZ_JAAGRY010000021.1, on the reverse strand, counting down.
CGGAAAGCGCGGCCCCCATTCGCGCCCGTCGGGGCCGATCGAGGCGGGGCCGGTCGAACCCTGGCATCCGCCCAGCATGTTCGGGGCGACGACGAACCAGCGGTCGGTGTCGATCGCGGCTCCCGGTCCGATCACCTCGCCCCACCAGCCGTCGGTCGGATGCCCCGGGCCCGCCTCACCACGCACGTGACTGTCGCCCGTGAGGGCGTGCAGCACGAGCACCGCGTTGTCGGCGGCCGGGTTCAGCTCGCCCCACGTCTCGTACGCGAGCCGCGCGAAGGGGAGCCCCTGACCGTTCTCGGTGCGGAACGCCCCGAGCGGAGCGAAGCGTCGCCCGCCCGCGGGGTCGCCGTCGCGCCAGGCCCCACTCGCCGGCGGGCGCGCGCGCAGCAGGCGCGCGTCGGCCTCGGAGATCGGCGCCGACGGCACCGTGTCTTCAGAGGTCTGCCAGTCCATGGCATCCATTCTCGTGGGTGCGCGCGTGCCGCACCCGTGTGTTACGCGTCACGAACTCCGCAGGAACGCACGAACTCCGCACCTGATCGCGCGATCGGGTGCGGAGTTCGTGGCTATCTGCGGGGCTTGTGACCGCCGCGGGCGGAGCGGGGCGGATGCCCGGACGAGCGCGGCTCAGGCGCGGGCGGCCTCCGAGACCTTGCGCGCGGCGGCGAGGGCCTGTTCGAGGTCGGCCTTCAGATCTTCGACGTTCTCGAGACCGACCGACAGGCGCACGAGGCCGGGCGTGACGCCGGCGGTGAGCTGCTGCTCGGGCGTGAGCTGCGAGTGCGTGGTCGAGGCCGGGTGGATGACGAGCGAGCGCACGTCGCCGATGTTCGCCAGGTGGCTGAACAGGCTCAGCGAGTTGACGAACTCACGGCCCGCCTCGACGCCGCCCTTGAGCTCGAACGACAGCACCGCGCCGACGCCCTTGGGCGCATAGCGGTTCGCCGCGGCGTACCACGGCGAGGTCGGCAGCCCCGAGTAGTTGACCGAGGCGATGTCGTCGTGGTTCTCGAGCCACTCGGCGATCTCCTGCGCGTTCTGCACGTGGCGCTCGATGCGGAGCGACAGCGTCTCGATGCCCTGGATGAGCAGCCACGCGCTCTGCGGCGAGATGGCGGCGCCCAGGTCGCGCAGCAGCTGCACGCGCGCCTTGATGACGTAGGCGAGCGGGTCGCCGACCGCCTGCGTGTACACGGCGCCGTGGTACGAGGGGTCGGGTGTGGTGAGGCCGGGGAAGCGCTCGGCGTGCTCGGTCCACGGGAAGGTGCCGCCGTCGACGATGACGCCGCCGATCACGGTGCCGTGGCCGCCGAGGAACTTCGTCGCCGAGTGCACGACGATGTCGGCGCCGTGCTCGAACGGGCGGATGAGGTACGGCGTCGCGATCGTGTTGTCGACGATGAGGGGCACGCCCGCCTCGTGGGCGACGTCGGCGACGGTGCGGATGTCGAGCACGTTGATCTTCGGGTTGCCGATCGTCTCGGCGAAGAAGAGCTTCGTGTTCGGCTGCACGGCGCGGCGCCACTCCTCGGCGTCGTCCTGGTTCTCGACGAACGTCACGTCGATGCCGAGCTTGGCGAGCGTGTACTTGAAGAGGTTGTACGTGCCGCCGTAGATCGACGACGACGAGACGATGTGGTCGCCCGCTTGCGCGATGTTCAGCACCGCGAAGGTCTCGGCCGCCTGGCCCGAGGCGACCAGCAGCGCACCCGTGCCGCCCTCGAGCGCGGCGACGCGCTGCTCGACGACATCCTGCGTGGGGTTCTGGATGCGGGTGTAGATGTTGCCGAACTCGGCGAGGGCGAAGAGGTTCGCGGCGTGGTCGGCGTTGTCGAACACGTACGACGTCGTCTGGTAGATCGGGGTGGCGCGCGCCTTGGTGACCGGGTCGGGCGCCGCGCCGGCGTGGATCTGCGTGGTCTCGAAGCGCCAGCTCTCGGGTGCGGACATGTCGGTCTCCTGCGGGTTTTCGGGTGGTGGTCGGCGGCGGATGCCGGGGCCACGACCGAGAGTACGTTTCCGCCCCCGCTGTCAACAACGGTCGGGACATGTGACGTCACAATCGCGGCGCCCGGCGAGGCGGGTAGCGTGGGGCCATGACGACGAGGCGCGCAGTGGTGACCGGGGCCAGTTCGGGGATTGGCGAGGCGGTGGTGCGCGCGCTCCGCGCGAGCGGGTGGGACGTCCTCGGCGTCGCACGCCGCGCCGAACGGCTCGCGGCGCTGGATGCCGAGGTCGGCTCGCGCTCGTTCGCCGCCGATCTCACGAGCGAGGCCGACGTCGCGGCGCTCGCCGCCCACGTGGCATCCACCGGCGATGTGCACGCCCTCGTGCACGTCGCGGGAGGGGCGCGCGGCACCGACCGCGTCGAAGACGGATCGCCGGAGGATTGGCGGTGGATGTTCGAGGCCAACGTGCTCTCGACGCAGCTCGTGACGGCGGCGCTGCTGCCGCTGCTGCGTGACGGCATCCGCGCCGGCGGCGGCCACGCCGACACGCTGTACGTCACCTCGACCGCCGCGCAGACGGCCTACCCCGGCGGCGCGGGCTACAACGCGGCGAAGGCGGGCGAGGCGATGCTCGTGCACGCGCTGCGGCTCGAGCTGAACGGCGAGCCGATCCGCGTCACCGAGGTCGCGCCGGGCATGGTGCACACGCCCGAGTTCACCCTCAACCGTCTCGGCGGCGACCGCGCCTCGGCCGAGCGGGTCTACGACGGCGTGGAGAGCCCGCTCGTGGCGTCCGACGTGGCCGACGTGATCGCGTACGCGCTGAACGCGCCCGGCCACGTGAATCTCGACCTCGTGACGATGCGACCCGTCGCGCAGTCGGCGCAGCACCTGCTCGCGCGCGGCGAGCTGCGCCCGCGCGACTGAGCCTGGCTCAGGCGGCGGGCGCGTCGGCGAACGCGACGCGGGGCACGAAGAACAGCAGCAGCGCGGCGAGGAATCCGCCGGCCGCGCAGATCGCCCACACCGTGAGATAGCCGCCGAGCGACGCCGCGGTCTGGCTCGCCACCGCGCCGGTGCCGGCGGCGAGCACGACCCCGAACACCGCCGACGAGAACGTGCCGCCGATGGTCTTCGTCGTGTTCGTCAGCGCCGAGGCGATGCCGGTCTGACTTGTGGGTGCGGCTGCGGCCGCCGCGGCGGGGAGCGCTCCGACGAGCGCGCCGCAGCCGAGGCCGGCGATCGACAGGTTCAGCAGCACCTGCCAGAGCTCGAGGTGGAACGGCAGGAAGAGCGCGTAGCCGATGCCGACCAGCAGCGCCGCCACGATCAGCACGACGCGCGGGTTCGCCTTGCGCGAGGTCACCGCGAACAGCACCGCGCCGATGATGAGCGAGACCAGGTAGATGCCGATGAGGTACGAGCGCTCGGTGGCATCGAGCCCCAGGCCGTACCCGAGAGAGCGGTCGGTGCCGGCGTAGGTCGACAGCGGGCCCTGCGCGCCGAGCAGGCTGATGCCGACGAGGAACGCCGTCGCCTGCACGGGCCACATCTCGGGGCGGCGGAGCACACGGATGTCGATCGCGGGGTCTTCCTGCGCCAGCTCGTAGCGCACGAACCACACGAACACCGCGATGCCGGCCGCGACGAGCGCGATGACCCACCACCAAGCCGCCGGGCCCAGGTGCAGCTCGCCGATCATGCGCATCCAGGCGAGGCCGCCGGTCACGAGCAGCAGCCCCCACGCGAGGATGACGAAGCCCCACGTGTCGAGCGTGCGGCCCTGCTCGGGCGTCGATTCGGGCACGAACAGCCAGATCACGACGGCGATCAGGGTCACCGCGACGGCGGGCACGATCATCGTCGTGGTGAGGTCGGCGGTCGCCGCGAAGATGCGCCCGGCGGCGAGGGCGCCGACGATCGCCCCGGCCTGCAGGCCGACGACGAGCAGACCCGCCGCGCGCCGGGTCGTGGAGACGCCGTGCTGCCGCCGTCGACCGCGCTCGAAGATGAGCGCGATCTCGAGCGGCAGCCACACGACGTAAAAGCCCTGCAGCGCCCACGCGGCCAGAAACGACCAGAACGACGTCGCGAACGCGAGCCACCACGACGCACCCGCGGTGAGGATCGCCGCGATCAGCAGGATGCGCTTGTGGCCGTACATGTCGCCGAGCTTGGCGAGCACCGGCACGACGAGGGCCGACAGCAGCAGTTGCGCCGCCTCGAACCAGTTGACGTCGGAATCGTGGATGCCGAGCGACACGACGATGTCGCTGAACAGGGGCACGTAGAAGCCCTGCAAGATGCCGCTGACGAACTCGACGAGCACGAACCACCCGATGAGGGCCGCCGTCACCCCCACGGCCGAGGAGCGCAGCGACGCAGTCGCAGTGGAGAGGGAACTCGGTGTCGGCGTCTGTGGCACGGCGCTCAGTATATGGGTCGCCCGCGGGCGGTCTAGGTTGGAACAGTGACGCATGAAGACGAGGCCCCGGACCGCGAGATCCTCACCTGGAGCGGCTTCGGTGACGCCACCCGCGCACTGTCGCGCGCCATCACCCGGGACGGGTTCGCGCCCGAGGTGGTCGTCGCGATCGCACGGGGCGGCCTGCTGCCCGCCGGGGCCATCGCCTACGGCCTCGGGGTGAAGAGCTGCGGCGCCCTCAACGTCGAGTTCTACACCGGCATCGGCACCGTGCTCGAGGCCCCGGCGCTGCTGCCGCCCGACCTCGACCTCGGCTACCTGCCCGGCAAGCGCGTGCTGCTCGTCGACGACGTCGCCGACAGCGGGCGCACGCTCGCGCTCGCGGTGCAGATGCTCATGGATGCCGGGGCGCAGGTGCGCTCGGTGTGCATCTACACCAAGCCCGGCTCGATCGCCTCGCCCGACTACTCGTGGCGCGAGACCGACCGATGGATCGACTTTCCCTGGTCGGCGCGCGGCACGGTCGTCGAAGAGGATGCCGGGGTGTCGCCCGACGAGGCCAGCGCCTGATGGCGATGACCCTCGACGAGCTGTCGGCCGCGGGTCTGATCGACCCCGGCTGGGCGGCGGCGCTCGAACCGGTCGCCCCCGACATCGCCGCCCTCGGCGAGCGGCTCCGCGCCGAGACGGCCGCAGGTCGGCACTACCTGCCCGCCGGCGACCGGGTGCTTCGGGCGTTCGCCCGGCCCCTCGCCGAGGTGAAGGTGCTCATCGTGGGGCAGGACCCCTACCCGACGCCGGGGCATCCGATCGGCCTGTCGTTCGCCGTCGACCGTCACGTGCGGCCCCTGCCGCGGAGCCTCGGCAACATCTATCGCGAGCTGAACGACGACCTCGGCATCGCGCCCGCCGCCCACGGCGACCTGTCGGCGTGGAGCGATCAGGGGGTCATGCTGCTCAACCGCGTGCTGACCGTGGCGCCCGGCGCCCCCGCCTCGCACCGCGGGTGGGGGTGGGAGAAGGTCACCGAGCACGCGATCCGCACGCTCGTCGCGCGCGACGCCCCGCTCGTCGCGATCCTGTGGGGGCGGGATGCCGCGAACCTTCGGCCGCTGCTCGGCGACACCCCGATCGTCGAGTCGGCGCATCCGTCGCCCCTCTCGGCGAGCCGCGGTTTCTTCGGCTCGCGGCCGTTCTCGCGGGCGAACGCGCTGCTCGTCGAGCAGGGCGCGCCCGAGGTCGACTGGCACGTGGATGCCGGCGGCATCGCCGCTGCGGATGGCACCGATGCCGGCGGCGTAGGCTGACGCGCATGCTGGAGGAGGAGTACGAGAAGACGCGTCGGCGGCTGCCGGCGCACCTGCGCCGCGCCGAGAACGAGCGCCCGTTCTCCTACGAGATCCGCCCGGTCCGCGACGCGGACGTCCCCGACATCCGGGAGATCTACAACCACTACGTGACGAACTCCGTCGTCACCTTCGACGAGAAGAAGTGGACCCTCGCGCAGTGGCGCGAGAAGGTCGCGCACCTGCGCAGGCTCGGCATGCCGTTCCTCGTCGCACAGTCGCCGTCGGGCCAGGTGCTCGGCTACGCGCTCGTGCAGCCCATGTCGTCGAAGTCGGCGTACCGCTACAGCGTCGAGAACTCGATCTACCTCGGGCAGGCGGCGACGGGGAAGGGCCTCGGCCGCGCACTGCTCGAGGCGCTCATCGCGGCGAGCGAGGCGGCGGGCATCCACCAGATGGTCGCGGTGATCAGCGACAAGGGCGCCGAATCGTCGATCGCGCTGCACGAGAAGCTCGGCTTCGTCGAGGTCGGCCGGATGGGCCGCGTGGGGTTCAAGTTCGGCCGCTGGCTCGGCACGATCTACCTGCAGAAGCAGCTGAAGCCGGTGAAGCGCAAGCGCGGACTGTTCGGGCGCCGCCCGGCCGAGGAGCGCTGACCGGATCCAGGCGGCGCCGTCTGGATCAGTCCGAGGCCTCGCGCGCGGAGGCCGAGCGCACCGCGTCGATCAGCGTGCGCCAGGGGCCGACGGCGTCCGACTCGGCGAGGTCGGCCTGACGCTCCGCGCCGCGCACCCGCGCCGACAGGCGATACGAGAACCGGTCGGCGCCGCGAGGGTTCGACGCCGAACTCGCCGACGCCGAACCGCAGTCATCCCACGGGCAGGCCTCGACGAGCGCGATCCAGGGGCCGGCGTCCGCGGCATCCACGTCGACCGCCCACGTGCGGCGAAGCCCCGCGAATCCGCCCGAGCGCACGACCCTCACGGCGACGGTGGGCTCGTCGCCCGGGGCATCGTCCTCCGTGCGTTGCCGGTCAGTTCCCTCTGCCACCGTTCGTCACGCCGACGGCGCTCCACGCGGTGCGCACGGCGGCGGCCTCCTCCGAGTCCTCACCGTACTCCGCGGCGGCGACCTGTGCGGTCGCCTCGGCGAACCGGGCGAAGTCGGCGGTGTGGGGCAGCGAGCCGCCCGTCACCGTGAGGTACCAGATGCGGCCCGCCCGCTCCCAGGCGTGGCCGCCGAGCGCGACCGCGACGAGGTGGAACGCCTTGTTCGGGATGCCCGAGTTGATGTGCACGCCCCCGTTGTCCTCGGTGGTCTCGACGTAGTCGCGCATGTGCGCGGGCTGCGGGTCGCGGCCGAGCACGTCGTCGTCGTACGCGGTGCCGGGCGCCTTCATCGACCGCAGCGCCACGCCCTGCACCGCCGGGGTGAAGATGCCCGCGCCGATCAGCCACGACGCCTCCGCCGCGGTCTGGCCGCGCACGTGCTGCTCGGTGAGGGCGCCGAACACGTCGGCGACCGACTCGTTGAGCGCCCCCGACTGCCCGGAGTACTCGAGGCCGCCGGAGTGCTCCACGACGCCGTGGCCGAGCTCGTGCGCGATGACGCTGATCGAGTCGGTGAACCCCGTGAACACCTCGCCGTCGCCGTCGCCGAACACCATCCGCTCGCCGTTCCAGAACGCGTTGTCGTACTTCTCGCCGTAGTGCACGGTGGCCGCGAGCGTGCCGCCGACGCCGTCGATGGATGCCCGGGCGACGGCATCCCAGAAGAAGTCGAACGTCTCGCCGAGGCCGTCGAAGGCCTCGTCGACCGCGGCGTCGCCGGTGGCGGGATCGTCATCGCCGCGCACGCGCACCCCGGGCAGCTGTTCGCGGTGCTGCGCGTCGGAGATCACCCGGTCCGGCGCCGGTGACCCCTCGACGACCAGGGCGTCGCCCTCGACCGACACGTCGAGGTTCGCGCGGGTGCGGCCCCGGTGGTAGGGGCGGGGCGCGGCGAGGGTCGCCCGCGCGGCCTCGGCGGCGCCGGCGAGGTGCGGCGACTCGGCGTCGGCGAGCCGGGCCAGCAGGTAGGGAGGGACGATCGCGTGCATGGCGTCACCCTACGCCCCACCCTCCGACACCGGCCCCGACCTCGTCGCCGGCTCGGTCGCAGGACCGGTGGGGCTGCCGTGCGCGTGTCGGCCTCACGAGACGAATCCAGCCCCACCGGTCCGACGACTGGGGGCGCCACGCGGCGCCCGACGGGGCGGTTCAGGTCTGCGAGGGGCCGATGACCGGGATGGATGCCAGCAGCCGCCGCGTGTACGCGACCTGCGGCGCGAGCAGCACCTTCTCGGTCGGCCCCTCCTCGACGATGCGGCCGTCCTTCATCACGATCACCTCGTCGCAGAGGCTCTGCACGACACCGATGTCGTGCGACACCATCACGAGCGTGAACCCCTGCGTGCGGCGCAGGTCGCGCAGGAGCTCGAGCACCTGCGCCCGCACTGTGACATCGAGCGCCGAGAGCGGTTCGTCGCCGACGAGCAGGCGCGGCCGGTGCACGATCGCCCGGGCGAGGGCGATCCGCTGCCGCTGACCGCCGGAGAACTCGTGCGGGTAGCGGGTCGCCATCTCCGCCTCGAGGCCCACGTCCTCCAGCACCTCGCGCACGCGCGCGCGCCGCTCCGCGCCCGGCGTGAGCACGCCGAGCGCCCACAGCGGCTCGCCGACGATCCGGCCGATGCTCATGCGCGGGTCGAGCGACGCGTACGGGTCTTGGAACACGATCCCGGTCTCGCGTCGCAGCCAGTGCAGCGAGCGGGCGCCGGCGCGCGCGTCGACCGGTCGGCCGTCGAAGGTGACGGTGCCCGAGGTCGGGGCGTCGAGCCCCAGCAGGATGCGGACGAGCGTCGACTTGCCCGACCCCGACTCGCCGATGATGCCCAGCGCCGAGCCCGTGCGCACATCGATGTCGGCGTCGTCGAGGGCCGTCGTCGTGCGGGAACGCTCGAACAGACCGGTGCCGCGCTGGCGGAACGTGCGCCCGAGTCCGCGCCCCCGGACGAGCACGTCGTCGAACCCCGAGTCGCCAAGGCCGCCGGGCCCGACCGGCTCGACGGGCTCCACGTCGGGCGTCATGCGAGGCCTCCCGGCTTCCAGAGCGTCGCGGTCGCGTCGCGCAGCAGCCCCTGCGTGATCGGTGAGGCGGGGGCGGTGAGCAGGCGCGACAGCGGTCCGTGCTCGATGACGCGTCCCTCGTCGAGCACGACGGCGTGGGTCGCGACCTGCGAGAGCACGGCCAGGTCGTGCGTGATGAACACGAGCGACATGCCGTCCCGCGCGACGAGACCGTTCAGCAGGTCGAGGATCTCGGCCTGGATCGTCACGTCGAGCGCGGTGGTCGGCTCGTCGGCGATGAGCAGGCGCGGCCGGCAGGCGAGCGCCATCGCGATCGCGACCCGCTGCCGCTGTCCGCCGGAGAGCTGGTGCGGATAGCGCTTCACGATCTGCTCGGGGTCGGGCAGGCGCACCCGCGCGGCCTCGGCGACGGCGCGGCGGGATGCCTCGCGCCGCGAGGCGCCCTCGTGGATGCGGATCGACTCGCCGATCTGCCGTCCGACGGTGCGCACGGGGTTGAGGGCGGTGCGCGGCTCTTGGAAGACGATGCCGATCTCGTCGCCGCGGAGGGTCGCCAGCTCGCGGTCGGGCAGTCCGATCAGCTCGCGGCCGTCCCACCGCACGCTCCCCGAGGCCGTCGCGCCCTCGGGCAGGAGTCCGAGGATCGCGAGCGCGGTGAGCGACTTGCCCGATCCCGACTCGCCGATGAGCCCGACTCGCGCGCCGTCGGGCACGTCGAACGAGACCCCGTCGACGACGCGGCTCCCGTCCAGCTCGACCACGAGATCGCGCACCTCGAGACTCACGAGACCACCGCCGGCTGCGGGATGTCGGAGCGGGTCGTGCGGGTGCGGCGCGAGAGGGTCGGGTCGGTCGCCTCGCGCAGTCCGTCGCCCAGCAGGTTGAGACCGAGCACCGTCAGCGTGATCGCGAGCCCCGGCCAGACGACGGTGAGCGGATGCACCGAGATGTAGGTCTGCAGGTCTTTCAGGAGGAGCCCCCAGCTCGGCTCGGTCGCCGGCGCGCCGAAGCCGAGGTAGCTGAGGCCCGCCTCGGCGAGCACCGCCACGGCCATGCCCCACGACAGCTGCACGATGAACACCGGTGCGACGTTCGGCAGCAGGTGCCGCCACAGGTTCTGCACGGGCGTGAGGCCCGACGCGCGCCCCGCCAGCACGAAGTCGCTGTGCAGCACGCGGCGGAGCTCGGGCCGCGTGACGCGGGCGATGTTCACGCCGAAGCCGATGCCGACCGACACGATCACGACCCAGAGCGAGCCGCCCCACACAGACGACAGCATCATCGCGATGAGGAGCACCGGGAAGGCGATCAGGATGTCGACGAGCACCGCGACCGACTCGCGCACCCACCGGGTGGTCAGCGCGCCGAGCGCCGCGAGCAGCAGCCCGAGGAGGGTCGCCACGACGCCGGCGCCGAGCGCGACCCACACGGTGGTGCGCGCTCCGGCCATGAGGAGGCTGAGGATGTCGCGCCCCGATCCGTCGGTGCCGAGCAGGTGCGGGATGCCCGGGGCATCCCAACGATTGGCGACGTCGACCCGCTGCGGGTCGAACGGCGTCCAGAACCGTGCGACGAGCGCGGTGAGCGCGGTCACGGCCACGACGATGATGCCGAACCGGCCCGTCGACAGCGACCAGAGCCGCGCGAACCACGAGGGACGGTCGCCGGTGCGACCGGTCTGCGCGCGCCGCCGGACCATCACTCCGCCTCCCGCTGCCGCGGGTCGATGACCCGGTGCACGAGGTCGACGACGAACCCGACGACCAGCACGAACCCGGTGAGCACGAGCAGCTCGCCCTGCACCTTGGGCAGGTCGCGGTTGCCGACATCGGCGACGAGCATCCGTCCGATGCCGGGCAGGCTGAACAGCTGCTCGATCACGACGGAGCCGACGATGATGCCGGCCACCTGCAGACCGAGCACCGTGATGATCGACAGCCCCACGGTGGGCAGGCCGTGCCGCACGAGCGCCTGATTACGGGTGAGCCCCTTCGCGGCGGCGGTGCGCACGAAGTCCTGCCCCGTCGCCTGCAGCGTCGCCGAGCGGACGAAGCGCATGAGCATCGCGCCCTCGATCACGCCGATGGTGATCGCGGGGAGCAGCAGCGAGCGGAACGCGAGGCCGGGGTCCGACCACCCGCTGCGCGGGAATCCCTGCGCGGGCAGCCAGCCGAGCCACACCGCGAAGACGACGACGAGCATCATGCCCGCCCAGACGACCGGCACGGCGGCGAGGGTCTGCGCGGTGACGTTCAGCGCGGTGCCGTCGGCGTGGCCGCGGCGCATCGCCGAGATCACGCCGAACGGCAACGCGACGAGCATCGCGATCGTCATCGCCATGAGACCGAGCGGGATCGTGACCTGCCCCTTCTGCACGAGCTCGTCGGCGACGGACGATCCGGTGAGCAGCGACGAGCCGAGGTCTCCCTGCAGCACCCCGCCGATCCACGCGGCGTACTGCACCGGCAGCGGGTCGTCGAGGCCCAGCCGGTCGCGGATGGCGGCGACCTGGTCGGGGGTGGAGTTCACCCCGGCGATGAGCTGGGCCACATCGCCGGGGAGAACCCGCAGGGTCATGAAGATGAGCGCACTGGCGACGAACAGGCCCAGCAGCAGCAGGGCCAGCCGCGTCAGCGCGTAGCGGATCACCCGTCTGCTAGCTCTGAGACGTGGCCAGCTCGGCCAGGTTCAAGCGCTCGTTGACGTTGACCGACGGGAAGCCGGTGATGTCGGTGCCGACGGCGACGACGGATGCCCCGTTGTACAGCCAGTCGGCGGCCTGGTCCTCGGCCACGATCCTCGCGGCCTGCTTCAGCAGGTCGGCCGACGTGTCGGGGTCGGTGGCACGCGTCGACTGCGCGTAGAGGTCCTGCACCTTCGGGTTGTCGTAGGTGAAGTAGTAGTCGGGGTTCGCCCAGTTCTCGAAGTCGCGGGCCTCGGTGTGCAGCACGAAGCTCAGCTCGTAGTCCTTGTTCGTGTAGACGTCGCTGATCCAGGTGGGGAACTCCACGTTGTCGACCTTCAGCGTGATGCCGACGTCGTGCAGATTCGACACGAGGATCTGCGACACGGTCGAGCCGTAGAACGCGGGGATCGTGAGGTTCAGCGTGATGTCCTCGGCGCCCGCCTCGGCGAGGAGCTTCTTGGCTGCGGCCGGGTCGAACGGCGCCGTCGACTCGAGGTCCTCGTAGCCGGGGTCGAGCTCGGGGATCGGACCGTACTGCGTCTGTCCGGCGCCGAGCGCCGCGACGATCGACTCCTTGTCGATGGCCTGACGGATCGCCTGGCGCACGCGCTTGTCGGCGAGCGGCCCCTTCGTCGAGTTCATCGCGAGCACGCCCTTGTCGGTCGACTTGCCGAGCACGAGCGCGAAGTCGCCGTTCGCCTCGACCTGGTCCTTGAGGTTCGCGTCGAACCCGGTCAGCACGTCGAGCTCGCCCGCGAGCGCGCCGCTGAGTGCGGCCTGCGTGTCGGGGATGAAGTCGAGCACGACCTCGGCCGCCTTCGCCTTGTCGCCCCAGTAGGCGTCGTTGCGCTTCAGGGTGATCGAGTCGCCCTGCTTCCAGTCGGCGAGGGCGTAGGGGCCGGTGCCGTTGGCGGCCGTCTTGCGGTCGGTCGTGTCGCCCTCTTTGAAAACGAGCCCGGCGCGGCCGGTGAGGTTCCACAGCAGCGTCGAGTCGGGCTCGCTGAGGGTCAGCACGATGTCCTGCCCGTTCGCGGCGATCGAGCTGACGCGCTCGAGGCGCGCCGAGTCGCGGTACGAGGCGTTGTCCTTGACCTGCTGCAGCGACCACACGACGTCGGCGGGGGTGAGCTCCTCGCCGTTGTGGAAGGTGACGCCCTCGCGCAGGGTGAAGGTGTAGGTGAGGCCGTCGGCCGAGACGTCGTGGCTGGATGCCAGGGTGTCGACGATCTCCTGGTCGGGGGTGCGCGAGACGAGGCCCTGGTACACGTTGTCGATCAGGATCTGGTCGAGCGCGGCGCCCGCGGTCTCGCGGATGTCGAGGTTGCCGGGCTCGGCGACGAGGCGCACCGCGATCGAGGCATCCGGGTCGGCGGACCCGCCCGACGAGGTGGGCGACGGCGACGTGCCGCCGGTGCAGGCGCTGAGCAGCAGGGCGCCGGCCGCGAGGAGCGCGGCAGCAGCGACGGTGGTGCGGCGAAGCATGTGAGGGGGTTCCTTTCGCAGGGCGGACGGGCGCGAATATGCTGTGGGCGCCGGTCCGCAGACTCGAGTGCGCCTTACAGCCTAGGCTCCCGGCGCGGTGCCCCGGTCATGATCGGCCGCGGCGTCGGTCACGATCTGTCACACGGTTCGTCGCGCCCCGTCGCACGGGTCGCCGAATCGCGCGTTCTCGCTCGCCGGACGGCCGGTCCGCTCACGCATCGGCGATGTCGAAGACGAGAGCCGCGAGCGGGGCCGGCAGCTCCTCCTGCACGTTGTGACCCGAAGGCACCGTGAGGACGGATGCCTGCGGCACGCGCGCCACGAAGTCGGCCGCGTCGCCCTCGGTGACGAAGCCGCGCTCGCCGCGCACGAGCGTGATCGGCACGGTGACCGCGGCGAGGTCGTCCCAGCCGGAGGCCGGCAGCGCGCCGCGGATCGCCTGCTGCTGCGCCTCGGCGCTCGCCGCGGCGGCGGGGTCGGCGGCGAGGGCGTTCGCGAGGTGCGCGAAATGGTGCTTCCACTCCACCCGGCCGTCGGGCCGCACGCGGGAGTTCTGGAAGACGCCCCGCGTCGCCGCCTCGCGCGTGCCGCCGAGCCCGAAGGCGAGGGCGCGGTCGACGAGCTCGTCGCGGCTCGCCCAGTCGGTGGGCCCCGCGAAGAACGCTCCGATCTGCGCGGCGTCGCCGTTCGGGTCGATGCCGGGGGTGATCTCGACGATCACGAGTGCCCGGACGAGCTCGGGATGCGTGGCCGCGAGGGCAGCGGCGGTGAGTCCGCCGAGCGACTGGCCGACGAGCACTTGCGGGGCATCCGTCCACTCCGCGAGCGCGGGGGCGATGTCGGCGGCGAGGGCGGGGCCCACGTATGCGGCGTCGGGTCGCCACGACGAGTCGCCGTGCCCGGGCAGGTCGATTGCGAGGGCGGGCAGGCCCAGCGCGAGCACGGTCGTGTCCCACGTGTGCGCGTTCAGGCCCGCGCCGTGCAGAAAGGTCACGACGGGCGAGGGGAAGGTGCCCAAGACGGCATCGCCGTACTGCAGAGCGCTGACGATGCGGCCGTCCGGCAGCGTGTGGGTGAGACGGCGGGCGGGCGGTGCGGCGACACCGAGTTCGGCGGCCTGCGCGGAGAGATAGGGGAACTCGGCATCCATCCCGCCATTGTGGTGCACGCCCGGGCCGTGCGGGCGCTGCCCGGTGAAATCCTGAGACCGCCCTTCGGAAGTGCGCGGCGCGGGCGCAATAGGCTGGGCGCATGACCACGGAGCGACGCGTGCACCTGTCCCGTTCGGCCCGGCCCGCGTACGACGCGCTCGAGGCGTTCGCGCAGACGGTCGGCACCCTCGCCGCCGAGGCCGGCATCGACGACCGGCTGAAAGAGATCGCGCTCATCCACACCTCGCAGCTCAACGGCTGCGCCTATTGCGTGCGCGTGCATGTCGACCGCGGAGTGGCCGCAGGGCTCACCGCCGACGAGATCGCCCAGCTCGCGACCTGGCGCGAGTCGGGCGTCTTCACGGCGCGGGAGCGCGCTGCGCTCGAACTCGCCGAGGCCTACGTCTACATCCACGAAGAGGGGGTCTCCGACGAGCTGTACGACCACGTCGGCGGCATCCTCAGCGAGCAGGAGTACGTCGCGCTCAGCTGGCTGCTCGTCTCGATCAACGCGTTCAACCGCATCACGATCGCGGGCAAATACCCCGTGCCGCCGCGGCGGGGGGAGCGGGCCGCGAGCGCTCCGTCATGACGCGTGCGGGCGTCGCGGTCGACGGTGCGCTGAACTTCCGTGATGTCGGAGGGCTCCCCGCAGACGGGGGACGCACCCGCAGCGGCGTGCTGTTCCGCTCCGGCAACCTCGCCCGCCTGTCGCCGGCCGGCCGCGGGGCGCTCGGCGAGCTCGGCGTGCGCCGCATCGTCGATCTGCGCGCCGACGACGAGGTCGCGTTCGAACCGAGCCGCCTCGACGGCCTCGACATCGAGACGCTCCGCGCGCCCCTCTTTCTCGGGTCGGCGGCCTCGTTCTTCGTCGACGACGTGCCGCTCGCCGAGATGTACCGCGCGCTCGTCGACACCGGTGCGCCGCGCCTGGTCGAGGTCGTGCGGGCCGTGATCGAGACCCAACCCGTGCTCGTGCACTGCACGGTCGGCAAAGACCGCACGGGCGTCTCGGTGGCCCTCATGCTCGCCGCGGTCGGGGTGGCGCGCGAGGCCGTCGTCGCCGACTATGCCCGCACCGAAGGGCTGCTGCCCCCCGAGCGGAACGCGCGCGTGCTCGCGCACCTGCGCCGCCTGCACGCCGAGGCCCGTCACCTCGACGAGCTCGCTACCCGCTCGCCCGCACCCGTGATGCGGGGCCTTCTCGACGAGCTCGATCTGCGCTTCGGGTCGCCCGCCGACTACCTGCGCGCCCAGGGCGTCGGCGACGACGAGCTCGCGGAACTGCGCCGCGTGCTCGTCGCCGATGCGTGACGGATGCCGCAGTGACGGATGCCGCGGTGACGGATGCCGGGGCGACGGATACCGGGCAACGGCACAGGTAAGGCTGGCCTAAACAAGGCGTATAATGGAATCATCATGACCGCGCTGACCGAGCACGCCGTCGCCCACGACGCCACCGCCTGCAAGGCATCCCGTCATGCGCGCGTGCAACAGCTCATCACTGCCGACGAGACCTCGCTCGTCGAGCTCGAGACCCTCATCGCGACCCTGCCGATCTGCTCGACCGGCCGGGTGTTCGTCGAGGTGCCCGACGACTCGTACATCTTCGACCTCGCCGTGCCGGCGCGCATGATCGTGACGTGGCTCGACCGCTCGCAGCGCACGGGCGACCCGGGAACAGGCCGTTCGTGCACCCCGGGGCAGGCGCTCGCACGCGCCGTGACGGCGTGGTCCGACGAGATGCTCTGCGCCGACGACACGTGCGCGGGCGGCACCCGCATCCACCTGCTCGGCGGCTTCCTCGGCACGGCCGACATCTTCGACCACCTGACCGGCGCCCTCGGCATCGAGGCGGCCGCGGTCGAGACTCCCGAGCGCTTCGGGCTGGCCGTCTCGCGCTGACGGCTCGCACCTGCCGCCGGCTTCGCGCCGGGGTTCAGCTGCCGCGCGGCACGTAGTTGCCGTCTTCGAGTCCGGCCATGATCTCGAACCGGTTGGTCAGCGGGTCGCGGCCGGCGACGAGATACAGCAGCGGCATAAGAAAGCCGTAGCGCCGCCACTGCCGCGCATGCACGGCCTCGTGCCGCAGCACCGTGTCGGTGACCGGCGCCGATCCCGTGAGATAGCACCCGCCGACGCACACGCCGCCGCGCCCGAACGCCCAGCCCGGCAGCCCGGTGAACACCCACAGCCCGGCGCGACGCGTGACACGGCCCGTCGACCAGAGTGCGCCCCACACCCAGCCGACCATCGTGCCCCACGCGTAGCCGAGCAGACTGATCGGCGAATCGAGCAGCACGGGCGGAATCCAGGCATCCAACGCCTCGCCGCGCGCGACGGAGCGCTCGGCCCGCTGCCGCCAGCCCGCCGGGGGACGCGCGATCACGCGAGCGCCCCGACGACCCGCAGGATCGTGCCGAGGTCGTCGACGGCGGCGCCCGCCGACGCGGGGGCGAAGCCCGCGATCGACCCTCCCACCAGGGGAACCCGCGCACGCACCGCCGCGATCGCCGCGACGAGCTGCTCGAGCGACAGGCCGAACGGCACCGGCAGGGCGACGCCCGTGATCACGGCGGGGTCGAGCACGTCGAGGTCGACGTGGATGTAGAGCGCGGTCGCCCCCGACGCCGTGACCGCGTCGGCGAGCGCCGCCGGGGCGGTCAGATCGGCGGGCTCCAGGTGCATCGGCGCACCCCGTCGCAGCAGGTCGCTCTCGGCGTCGTCGAGCTCGCGCGCTCCCGCGAGGAACACCCGCTCGGCGGGCACCGTGCCGGGCTCGGTACGCGATGCGGGCAGCGGCAGATCGTCGAACACGGCGCGCAGCGCCATGCCCGCGAAGGCGCCCGAGGGCGAGGTCGCGGGGGAGTGCAGGTCGCCGTGTGCGTCGAACCACACGACGGCGAGACCCTCGTGCGTCGCCGCGGCGTGCGCGATCGCGGGCACCGCGACACCGCAGTCGCCCCCGACGACGATCGCGGGTTCGTGGCCGGCCGCGCCCGAGGCATCCACGCCCTCCATCGCGAGCGCTTCGGTGACGGCGATCTCCACCCGCGCGAGCGTGGAGAAGCGGCGGATGCCGGTGTCGAGCGATTCGCCCGCCGACGGCGGCACCTCGACGCGCACGGTGCGGGCGCGCGGCAGGTCGCCGGCGATCGCCTCGGCACCGTCGACGAGGTGCATTGCCCGCGCGGCGGGCGAGCCCTGCCACTGCGGCACGACAACGAATCGGGTCATGGTGTCATCCTCTCGCCTCGCGGACGCCACGGCGGGAAACCACGGCGGCGCCGAGAAACCACGCGTGCGGTGGTTTCTCGGCGCCGAAAGGGTTTCTCGGGCGTGAGCGTGGGTCAGCGCTCGATCGCCGCGGCCGACGAACCGCCGGTCTTCAGCGCTGCCAGGCGCGCCTCGACCTCGGTGAGCTCGCCCACGTCTTCGAGCTGGTTGAACTGCGCGTCGAGGCTCGACGCCGCGATCTCGGCCTTGCCCGCGGCGAGCGCCTCTTGCCGGCGCACCTTGTCTTCGAAGCGGCCGATCTCGCTCGTCGGGTCCATGACGTCGATCGAGCGGACCGCGTCGTGCACCTTGTTCTGCGCCTCGGCGCTCTTCTGGCGGGCAACGAGCTCCGAGGCCTTCGACTTCAGCTCGACGAGCTTCTGCTTCATGCCGTTGAGGCCGTCCTTGAGCTTGTCGACGACCTCGGTCTGCGCGGCGATCGAGGGAGCGAGGGCCTTCGCCTCGTTCTCCTCGCTGATCTGGCGCTGCAGCGCGATCTTGGCGAGGTTGTCGAACTTGTCGGCGTCGGTCGTGTTGCCGGCGCTGCGCAGCTCGTCGGCCTTGCGGCTCGCCGCGAGCGCCTTGTTGCCCCACTCAGCGGCCGCCTTGACGTCTTCTTCGTGGTCGCGCTCGAGCAGGCGCAGGTTGCCGATCGTCTCGGCGATGGCCGACTCGGCGTCGGCGATGTTGTTGGTGTAGTCGCGGACGAGCTGGTCGAGCATCTTCTGCGGGTCTTCGGCGGAGTCGAGCATGGCGTTGACGTTCGCCTTCACGAGCGTCGAGATGCGGCCGAAGATGGACTGCTTTGCCATCGGTTTTCCTTTCCTAGCGGGAACTGCGGGTGTCGGTGGAGTCGAGGGTCGAGGATGCCTGGGTGATGCGACGCGGCGCGGCCCGGCCGGTCAGAACCGGCCGCCTCCGCGCCGGCTGCGGGTGCCGCCGCCGCCGAAGCTGCCGGGGCCCATGCCGCCACCGCGACTGCCGCCGCCGTAGCCGCCGCGGCTGCCCCCGCCATAGCCGCCGCCACGACCGCCGCCCAGCAGCGAGTTGATCACGATGCCGCCGAGCACGGCGCCCATCATGTTGCCGCCGCCCCCGCCCGAGCCGCCGCCGAACATGCCGCCGCCCGAGAAGGCGCCGACGTCGGCCTGCGCGGCCTGGGTCGCCTGCGCGGCGAGGTCGTTCGCGCGCTGGGCGTAGGGGAGGGCCGCGGCCGGGTCGGTCTGCTGCAGCTGACGGGCCTGCACGAGCGAGGCGCCGGCCTCGGCGAGCCGCGTGCGTGCTTGCGCGCCGATCGCGCCGCGACGCGAGGTGATGAAGTCTTCGGCGGCCGACACCTGCGCCTGGGCCTGCGTCATCAGCGCGTTCAGTTGCTGCGCGGCGCGCTGGGCCTGCGCCTGTGCATCGCGAACACCCGCGAGGGTCGCGTCGATCTGCGCGTTCGCCGCGTCGAGGCTCTGCAGCGCCGCGATCGGCTGCTTGGCGGGGCCGGTCAGCTGCGCCTTGGCCGCGTCGACCTGCCCGCGGGTGGTCGCGATCACCCCGGCGAGGCGGCCGTCGGTGTCAGGCAGACCGCTCGCGGTCGCGATGTCGTGCTCGATGTCGGCGATGAGCGCGGCCGCGTCGGTCTCGGCTTTGCCGAGGTCGGTGCCGAGCTTGGCGATGGCCTTCTGCAACAGATCGGCCTGGCCGACGGCGTCTTCGGCGGCGCGGATGTCGACGGCGGCGCCCGCGTTATCGCCCGAGGTGATCGCCTGCTGCGCGGCGGTCAGCTGCGCGTCGGCGAAGGCCAGGTCTTGCGCGGCCTGGGCCGGATTGTCGGCGATCGTGGCAAGAGCTGCGGGAGCGTACGCCCCCTGCAGAACGGCGAGCGCGGCCGCGGCGGGCTGCTGCCGCACGCCGACCTCGGCGCGCAGCGCCTGCACGCGGGCGAGGGCGGCGGGCGCGTTCTGCTCGAGCTGACGCAGCTCGTCGAACGCCTTCGCCTTCTCGTCGAGACCGGCGTTGGCGCGCGCGCACAGGTCGAGGATCTGCGCGTTCCAGGTGCGCACGTCGGCTTCGGTGTCGGGGGTCGCGTCGTCGAGTTGCTGCTGCAGCACGAACGCCTGGTCGAGGGCGCTCTTCGCGTCGGCGAGGGCCTGGGCGAACTCGGCGGCCGCGGCGTCGCCGAACTGGGCGCGCGCGAAACCGAGCTCCTGCTCGCTCGTCTTCAGGGCGTCGTCGGTCGCGACGAGCGCCGACGCGGCGCGGCGTCGCAGCTCGTCGGTGGGCACCTGGGCGAGCGGGTCGTGCGGGGCATCCGTGCCGGCCGCGCCGCCCGTGACCGCCGGCGTCTTCTTGCGGCGCGAGCGCACCACGATCACGATGACGAGGGCCGCGAGGGCGATCACGACGATCACGAGCAGGATGGGCGCGAGTGCGCCGCCCGAGCCTCCCCCCGAGCCGCCGGTGCCGCCCGACCCGCCCTTGACGGCGTCGGCGAGCCCTGCGGCGGCCGCCGTGGCAGCGCCCGCCCAGTCGCCGCCCGCGAGCGCCGGCCGCACACGCTGCTGCTCGATCTGGCCGAGCTGGTCTTCGCTCACGGGCCCCTGCGAGTAGCCCGACAGGCAGTACTGGCGACCGTCGGTCGAGATCGCGAGCAGGTACTGATTGGGGCCGAGCCCGTTCGCTTCGGCCGTTGCGTTGGCCCAGCCCTCGGGGCTCGTCGGATCGGAGAACGTGGGCACGTAGACGACCCAGAGGTCGACGCCCGCCGTCGTCGACAGGGACCGCAGCTCGCTGTCGACGCTCGCGACCTGGGTCTGGCTGAGCACGCCGGACTGGTCGAGCACGCGCGCCGAATCGAGGGTCACCGGGGCGGTGGCGAGGGCCGCTCCCGCGCCGCCGAACACGATCGCGAGGGCAGCGGTCAGAGCCAGCATCAGACGCGTGCGCACGGCGCACCCCCCTCCTTCACGAGACCTCCGCGTCGGCCTCTTGCCGATCCTATGCCGCCCCGGGTATGCGCGGGTAGGCCGTGGGATGGGAATCGGCTATGCCGCCGCGCGCCGGCGACCTCCCCGCGCCGCCCACGCCGCGCGCACCTTCACCGCGCCATCCCGGCGTCGCTGCCGGCCGGGGCCGCGCACGCCCGGTAGCGTGGCGCATTCGGAGGCGAGATGATTCACGACGGGTTCGACAGGTACGGCGGCGATGTGCTCGCGAGCGGGTGGCGGGATGCCGGTCGCCGGGCGGTGCCGCAGGTCGCCGCCGACATCGGCACGGTGATCGAGGTCGCCGGCGACGGCTTCTGCGGCGCGGTGACCCGCGTGCAGTCGGGCACCGTCGAACTCGAGGACCGGCTCGGAAAGCGGCGCCTGTTCCCCCTCGGCGGCGGGTTCCTGATCGACGGTGAGCCGGTGCTGCTCGGCCCGCCGGCCCCCGCCGCCGCGAAAGCACCCGCCCGCACGGCGTCGGGCTCGTTCGCGGCGCCCGAGGCGCGCGCCCGGGTCGCCCGCCCCTCGCGCATCCTCGTCGAGGGCCGCCACGACGCCGAACTCGTCGAGAAGGTGTGGGGCGACGACCTGCGCGTCGAGGGCGTCGTCGTCGAGTACCTGCAGGGCGTCGACCTCCTCGGCGACCTGCTGCAGAGCGAACCCCCGGGGCCGGGGCGGCGCTACGGCGTGCTCGTCGACCACCTCGTGCCGGGCTCGAAGGAGTCGCGCATCGCGCAGGCCGTCGAGCGTGGGCCGCACGGCGCGCACCTGCGCATCGTGGGGCATCCGCACATCGACGTCTGGCAGTGCGTGCGCCCCGAAGCGGTCGGGATCGCGGCCTGGCCCGACGTGCCGCGCGGTATCGAATGGAAGGTCGGCGTGAGCCGGGCGCTCGGCTGGCCGGCGCGCGACCAGGCCGACATCGCGCGCACGTGGCAGCGCATTCTCGGCTCGGTGCGCAGCTATCGCGACCTCGACCCGGCCCTGCTCGGCCGCGTCGAAGAGCTGATCGATTTCGTCACCGCCGAGCCCGACGCCCCGACCCGGTGACCGGCCGGGCCGCCCGGTAGCCTGGACGGATGCCGCAGCCCGCCCCCGACGATGCCCGCGCGACCGCCCCTGACGACGCCGTCGGAACGACCCCTGACGACGCCGCCGAGCGCTTCCGCGACCGGCCGGTGTCGTTCGTGCGCCGCAGCGGCCGCATGAGCGATGGACAGGAGCGCGCCTGGGCCGCGCACTCAGGTTTCTACCTGATCGAGGTCGAACGCGGCCGCGCGGCCACCAGCATCCGTCCCGGCGACCCGATCGACCCGGCAGCCACCTACGGCCGTGCAGCCCCCCTCGTCGTCGAGATCGGCTCGGGCCAGGGCCACGCGATCGTGCACGCCGCGGGGGGCTCGCCCGAGCGCGACTTCCTCGCCGTCGAGGTGTTCCGCGCTGGCCTCGCCCGCACCATGCTCGACGCCGACCGCGCGGGCGTGCAGAACCTGCGGCTCGTCGAGGCCAACGCCCCCGAAGTGCTCGAGCACCTGCTGCCCGAGGCGAGTGTCGACGAGCTCTGGATCTTCTTCCCCGACCCGTGGCACAAGTCGAAGCACCACAAGCGACGCCTCATCGACGCGTCGTTCCCGCCGCTCGCGGCGCGGGCGCTCCGCGATGGCGGCCTGCTGCGCCTCGCGACCGACTGGGAGGACTATGCCAGTCAGATGCGCGACGTGATGACGGATGCCGAGGACTTCGCCCCGGCCTTCGATGCCGCCCCCGACGGCTGGGCCCCCCGGTTCGATGGCCGCGTGATGACGGCATTCGAGCGGAAGGGTCTGGCCAAGGGCCGCGACATCCGCGACCTCGTCTACCGTCGACGCGACCGCGCCGAGGCCCCGGCCGTCCCCGTCACCGCAGACGACGCCGCCCGGCCATGAGCCACGCGGCCGTCGCGCCCCGCCGCCCGCTCGTCGGCGCGGCGCTCGTGCCGGCCCTGCTCGTCTGCCTTGCGGCTCAGTCCGAGCCGCGCACGAGTTCGAGGCCGGCGCGGGCGAACTGGCGGGGCGTGGCATCCGGAAGGAAGGCCCGGGTCAGCGCGGCGCCGATGCGCGGCAGATCGCCCTCGTCGCGGAAGAGCAGGTAGAGCGTCTCGTAGCGGGGCTGGAACTTCGACTTGAAGCGGTGCAGTGACTGAAAACCGTAGACGGGTTCGAGGCCGTCCGACAGGCGCGCGCTCAGCGCCGACAGCATGCTCGCCTCGGGCGGGTACTCGTGGGCCAGGGGAGCGCCCGACAGCGACATGATCTCGGCGCCCTCGTCGCGGAAGGCGACCGCCGACGAGGCGATCAGATACTCCATCACGGGGCCGAAACCGCCCTCGCGGCGGCGCATGAGGTCGAGCGTCCACCCGCGCACGCGTCCCTGACCGGTCTCGGGGTCGTCGCCGTAGATCGGCAGCCACGACAGAAAACCGTCGACCGTGCCGTGCGGGTCGATCGCGAGGGCGATGCGCACCTCGGGGTCGTCGGCTTCGGCGAGCGTGCCGAGGGTGAAGCGCATCTCGGGCAGGTCTTTGTCGCCGACCCACTGCTCCGAGATGGCGTTCAGCTGCGCGCGCACGCCCCACGGCTCGTCGGCGAGGCGCGTGAGGCGGAAGGTCATGTCTTCGCGCCCGGCCTTGTTCATCGAGGTGCGCACCGAGTTCCACGCCTTGCCCGTGAAGGCGAGCCCGGGCAGGTCGACGATCGTGTCGTCGGCCACGACGAGCGAGCGCCACGTGTCGGGCACGGCAGCGCGCACCGTCTCGCCGGCGCTGAAGAAGCAGGGCACGAGCCCGGCGTGCTCGGCGGCGTGGATGAACTCCGCGACCGACTGCGCGCGCCCCTCCGCGGGGCCGAGCGGGTCGGCGAGGGCGATCACCGTGCCGACGCGCTTCTGGAAGGTCACGATGCCCGTCGAGGTGCGCAGGTAGTCGTTGCCGTTCCACGTCGTCATCCACGACAGGGTGCTGCCGCCCGACTGGCGCAGCATCGCGGATGCCTCGGCGACGGTCGGCTCGGCGCCGCCGCCGAGGGTCGTGCGGCGGTGTCGCGCGAACGCGCCGCGCACGCTGATGAGGTAGATGAGCATGAGCAGCGACAGCGCGCCGGTGCCGATCTCGAGTTCGACGGTGCCGATCTCGGTGACGTCGAGGCCGAGCGCGTCGGTGGCGGGCAGCAGCAGTGCGAGCCCGATCGCGCTGAGCACGTTGATCGACATCAGGATGATCGCGATCACCCACGCCCAGCGGCGCGCCTGCAGCAGGCCGTTGGCGATCACGACGACGACCACGACGTCGATCGCGGTCGACCAGAAGCTGCCGCTGAGCGGCTCGGTGGCGCCGAACGGGCCGTCGGTGGGCACGAGGGCGAGGATCACTTCGATCGCGATGAAGGCGAGCATGCCGAGGAAGGCGATCAAGCGTTGCTCGCGCACGGTCGCGCGCTGCGGGCGCAGGGTGCGGTCGACCACCAGGATCAGCAGCACCGCGAAGATGTCTTCGAGATCGGCGACCGTGCCGAACACCAGCACCGCGACGATGACCGCGGTGAGCAGCACCATCCAGCCCCGCGTGCGCCAGGGGGCGGGGGCGAGCCCGATGAGGGCGGCGAGGCAGGCGAGGGCCCCCGCGCTCGGGCCGACGTCGAGGGTGCTGGCGATCTCTTGCGCCCAGGTCCACTCCGAGAAGAGGCGCAGCACGCTCAGCAGCAGAGCGCTCGCGAAGACGCCGAAGAGCTGCCCGACCCAGAAATAGGCGAGTGCGACGCGCGTGCCGC
Organism: Microbacterium paulum; assembly: GCF_015707995.1. Lineage (GTDB taxonomy): Bacteria > Actinomycetota > Actinomycetes > Actinomycetales > Microbacteriaceae > Microbacterium > Microbacterium paulum. Next base: position 12,063 of record NZ_JAAGRY010000021.1, on the reverse strand, counting down.
GGAAGAACTCGAGCGCGCCGAGCGCGCCGAGCGCGATCAGCGTCGGAATGTAGACGAGCGGCTGCACCACGAAGAAGGTGCCGGTGACCGGCGTCCACCACCGGCCTTCGTCGAAGGCGGGCAGGCCGTACGCCCACGTGTACATGCCGGCGCTCTCGACGAACGGCTCCCATAGCCCGCGCGAGACCACCCCGACGACGAGCACGGCGAGGATCGTCGCGATCGTGGCGGGCGTTCGGCTGATGGTGCGGCGGAGGATGCCGCTGACGCGGGCGGAGCGCGCGGGTACGGTGGGCGCCGTCATAGTTCCACGGTACCCAGGCCGGCTGACGTTCGTTCGCGTGTGCGCGTGTCGCGTCACAGAGCGGCGAGCAGCGCCGGCCCGAACGCGATCGCCGCGGCGATCGGCACGACGAGCAGACCGAGCACGAGCACGCCGCCGAGGCCGATCAACCCGAGGACCGACAGCGCCGCCGCGCCGCCCGTCGAGACGCGGTCGCGCAGCGGAGTGCGGGTACGGACGCGTGCCGCAGACAGAGCCGTGCGGGCGGGGCGAGCGGGGAACGGGATGCTGGCGGTGACCATGCTTCGACGCTACGAAGCGGCGCGGTCGCCGCGCATCGGCCCCGGGGAGGATCCGCCTACGCCGGGAGGATGACCGTGCGGCGCGCGGTCACGCGGTGGTCACGCCCGGTCGTGCCCGGTCGCGCCGGGACGCGCCCGCTCAGGCCGGTCGGGGCTCGGCGGTCTGCCCCTCGAGTGCGCCGAGCCAGCGACGCAGCACGGGTTCGAGCGCCGTGGCATCCGCGTCGCCGAGCTCGTCGAGCAGGCGGCGCTCGTTCGCGACGTGCGCCGCCATCGCGTCGTCGATGAGGGCGCGGCCCGCCGGGGTGAGGCGCACGAGGCGCCGTCGTCCGTCGTCGTCCGCGCCGGTGCGTGCGACGAGTCCGCGCGCGGCGAGCCGGTCGACGCGCTTGGTGAGCCCGCCGGTGGTCACCATGGTATGGGCGGCGAGCTCGCCGGCGGGCAGCTCGCCCCGCGCGCCCGAACGGCGCAGGGTGGCGAGCAGGTCGAACTCGGCTTCGCTCAGTCCGAACTGCGCATAGGTCTCGACGAGACGTTCGGTGAGCGCCGCGGCGACCCGGTGCAGGCGGCCGATGACGCCGAGCGGTGCGACGTCGAGGTCGGGGCGCACTCGCCGCCACTGCGCCTGCACGACATCGACGTGGTCGGCGGCGCCCGGCGCCGCGGAAAGGGGTGAAGTCGTCACGCGGGAATAATACCTTCCGCGAAAGATATTATTACTTCCATGGAAGATAAATCTCACTCCGGCGCCGCGGCGCCCTGGATCGCCCTCACCGCCGTCGCGCCCATCGCGTGGGGGTCCACCTATTTCGTGACCCGGCACCTGCTGCCCGCCGACAGCCCGATCTGGGGAGCGGTGATCCGGTGCCTGCCCGCCGGCATCCTGCTTCTGCTGGCCGTGCGGCGGCTGCCGCGCGGGGCGTGGTGGTGGCGCTCTGCCGTGCTCGGGGCGCTCACCGTCGGCGGTCTGAACGTGCTCGTCTACGTCGCGGCGCTGCGACTGCCGACGAGCATCGCGGCGACGGTCATGTCGACCTCGGCCGCCGCGATGCTGCTGATGGGGTGGTTCGTGCTGCGCCAGCGCCCGCGGCTCGCCGCCGTGGTCGGTGCGGTGGTCGGCATCGCAGGAGTGGCGGTCATGATGGCGCCGGGCTTCGGCGCCATCGATCCGTGGGGTGTCGCCGCCTCGGTCGGGGCGATGCTGTCGTCGTCGCTCGGGTTCGTGCTCACCGTGCGGTGGGGGCGGGGCGTGCCGCCGCTCACGATGACGGCGTGGCAGTTGACCGCGGGCGGCCTGCTGCTGCTGCCGTTCGCGGTGCTCGTCGAGGGGCTGCCGCCGGCCCTCGACCCGCCCGCGGCGGCGGGTTTCGTGTACGTCATCCTGGTGGCGACCGTGGTCGCGTACGGGGCCTGGTTCACCGGTCTGCAGCGCCTTCCCGCCGGAACCGTGGGGCTTCTGGGGCTGCTGAACCCGCTCACCGGCGTCGCCCTCGGAGTGGTCGTCGCCGGGGAACCCTTCGGCGTCGTGCAAGCGCTCGGGGTCGCCCTCGTCGTCACGGGCGTCGCCCTCGGCGTCGGCGGTCGCCGAACGCGATCAGTGAAAGTGGTGCCCCCGACAGGAATCGAACCTGCGACCTTTGGTACCGGAAACCAACGCTCTATCCCCTGAGCTACGGAGGCGTACCGATCGAGAGTATCACCGCGTGATGGCTGCGACCGCCGCGGCCAGCCGCTCGGCGAGGTAGCGGTGCCCCGCCGTGGAGGGGTGGTCGCGGCCCGCGCCGGTGTCGATCACGTCGGAGTAGTTCGCCGGGGTGATCCACTGCTCGCCGATCGGCGAGACGTACCACCAGCCGCGCGCGGCGGCGGCGCCCGCGAGGTCGCGGTCGATCCGCGCCGTCGCCGCCTCGACCGGCAGCACCTGCGGGGCGGGCCCGAGGATCACGATCTGCGCGTGCGGATAGATCGCGGCGAGGGCGTCCCACGCGGCATCCGCCGCCGCGCGGTACCCGTCCGCGCTCTCGCGCCGGTCGTTGATCGAACCCTGCACGATCACGAGGTCGGGCTGCAGCTGCGGGTCGAGCGCGGCGATGCGGGTGCCGAAGTCGGGGCCGTCGAGCCCGGGCTTGAGATATCCCGAGCCGCGTACGCCGTCGACGATCGTCGTCCACCCGGTCATTCCCGCGACGACGTACGCGTAGCCGAGGGTGGGGTCGGATGCCGCGGAGCCGTAGGTCCACGAGTCGCCGAAGACCAGCACCGTGGGCTGCGCGGGGAGGTCGAGGAGCGCGGGAGTCGAGGCCACGGCGAGCGTTCCGGGCCCGGCGGCGACGACCGCTTCAGGCGTCGGGGCGCTCGCCCCGGGTGGCAGCATCGCGGCCGCGGCGACGGCCAGAACGGCCGCCGCGACCGCCGCCAGCGCCCACGCCCGGCCGCGACGGGGAGGGCGCGCGGCGGGCTGCATGCGTCGAGGGTAAGGCACGCCGAGCCCGTGCGGGAACGGCCCGCGAAACAGGGCGTTCACCGCGCCCCTCGCGGCGTGCGAGGATACTTCGGTGCAACGCATCGTGACCGCCGAACTCGACCTGGAACTGGGCGCCTCCGTCGACCTCATTTTTCAGATCGCGGCGGCCCAACCGGCGCCCGTGCTGCGTGAGGAACTCACGTTCAGCCAGGGCGATCGCGTGTACACGCCGACCGAGATCATCGACCAGTCCGGCAGCCGCCTGCACCGCCTGCAGAGCGACGCGGGCCGGCTCGAAGTGCGTTACGAAGCGCTCATCGAGGGCCACGTCGCGCAGCGCGCGACGAGCGACCTCGAAGCCATCACCTACCTGCGCCCGAGCCGGTATTGCCAGTCCGACGAGGTGTTCTCGCAGGCGCGGCGTCAGTTCCGCGGCCTGCAGGGATTCGAGCTCATCGCCGCGGTGAGCGAATTCGTCGCGACGAGCACCACGTACACGCCCGGGCTCAGCCAGGGCACCGACTCGGCCGTGACGACCCTCATGACCGGCCAGGGCGTCTGCCGTGACTACGCCCACGTCGTGATCGCGCTGCTGCGCGCCATGGACATGCCCGCCCGCTACGCCGCCTGCTACGCGCCGGGCCTTCGCCCGATGGACTTCCACGCCGTCGCCGAGGCGTACCTCGACGGCAGTTGGTACGTGATCGACGCGACGCGGCTGAGCAACCGCCGCTCGCTCGTGCGTATCGCCACTGGCCGCGACGCCGCCGACTGCGCGTTCCTCAGCTATCACGGCGGCTACGTGGGGCTCGAGCGCATGCGCGTCGACGCGGTCGTCGTGCCCGATGACGGCGCGTACGCCGAGGCCGCCGCCGCGCACGATGCCGCCGCCGCGGCATCCGACCCCGCCCTCGACGACTTCGCCGAGCTCGTCCAGCTCGCCTGACCGGTCGCCCGGTCCGTACGGCCCCGCCCGGCCCCGTCGGGGCGCGCACAGCCCGCGCCCGTAGACTTGACGGGCTATGAATCCTGATGCCCTTGCCGAAGCCCTGCTCGCCGTCATCGCCCCGCTCGCCGAGGCCCGACGCGAGGGGTCGAGCGCGGGGCTGACCGCCGCCGACCTGCCCCTCGAGCGCCCGCGCAACCGCGACCACGGCGACTGGGCCTCCAACGCCGCTCTGAAGCTCGGCAAGGCGGTCGGGGCGAACCCGCGCGAGTTCGCGCAAGAGATCGCCGACGCGCTCGCCGAGACCCCGGGTGTCGCGTCGGTCGAGGTCGCCGGTCCCGGGTTCATCAACATCCGGTTGGATGCCGCTGCCGCCGGCGCCCTCGCGAAGACGATCGTCGAGGCGGGCGCCGCCTACGGCACGAACGACACCCAGCGCGGCCAGTCGATCAACCTCGAGTTCGTGTCGGCCAACCCGACCGGGCCCATGCACATCGGCCACACCCGCTGGGCGGCGCTCGGCGATGCGATCGCCCGTGTGCTGCTGGCGAGCGGCGCGACGCTCGTGCGCGAGTTCTACGTCAACGACGCAGGTGCCCAGATGGACCGGTTCGGCCGCTCGGTGCTCGCGGCGATCAAGGGCGAGCCGACCCCCGAAGACGGCTACCCCGGCTCGTACATCGACGAGCTCGCCCGCCGCGTCGAGGCCGAAGTCCCCGGCATCCTCGCTCTGCCCGCCGACCAGCAGGTGCTCGAGGCCCGCGACCGGGCCTACGCGCTGCAGCTCGCCGACCTGCAGGACTCGCTCGTGAAGTTCAACGTGCACTTCGACGTGTTCTTCAGCGAGCGTACGCTCCACGCCCGCGGAGAGGGCGGCGAGCCGAGCCTCGTCGACGAGGCCGTCGAGCGCCTGCGCGCCCAGGGCCACGTCTTCGAGGCCGACGGTGCCGTGTGGGTGCGGACGACCGATTTCGGCGACGACAAAGACCGGGTCATCCGCCGCTCGAACGGCGAGTACACCTACTTCGCCGCCGACGCCGCGTACTACCTGAACAAGAGCGACCGCGGGTTCCATCACAAGATCTACCTGCTCGGCGCCGACCACCACGGTTACGTGCACCGCCTGAAGGCGCTCGCCGGCGCGGCCGGTGACGACCCCGAAAAGGACATCGAGGTGCTGATCGGTCAGCTCGTGTCGGTCAACGGCGCGCGGCTGTCCAAGCGCGCGGGCAACATCATCGAGCTCGACGACCTGCGCGACTGGCTGGGGACGGATGCCTTGCGCTATTCGCTCGCCCGTTACCCCGCCGATTCGCCGCTCACGCTCGACCCCGACGTGCTCACCAAGCGCACGAACGACAACCCTGTCTTCTACGTGCAGTACGCCCACGCGCGCACGCACAACGTGGCGCGGAACGCCGCCGCGTCGGGCGTCGACCGGAGCGTCTTCGCGCCGGAGCTCCTCACCCACGAGACCGAGTCGGCGCTGCTCGGCGCGTTGCAGGAGTTCCCGCGCGTCGTCGCCTTCGCCGCAGAGACGCGCGAGCCGCACCGCGTCGCGCGCTATCTCGAAGAGCTCGCCGGGCTCTACCACAAGTGGTACGACAACTGCCGGGTCATCCCGCTCGGCGACGCGCCCGTCGACGACGTGCACCGCACGCGCCTGTGGTTGAACGACGCCACCGGCCAGGTGCTCCGCAACGGCCTCGACCTGCTCGGCGTCAGCGCTCCCGAACGGATGTGACCCGATGAGCGCCGACGAGCATCCGACCCAGCCGCTGCCCGACCCGAGCGCGACGTGGATCCTGCAGACGGATGCCTCGGCGCCCGCGCCTCGACGCCACCGCCGTTGGCCGTGGCTGGTCGCCGTGCTCGCGGTCGCCGCCCTCGCCGTGGGTGCGTGGTTCGCCGGGGAGTACATCGCCCGCGGCATCGTCGAGCGCACGATCCGCGAGCAGGTGGTGCAGCAGCTCGACCTGCCGGCCGACCAGCAGATCGACGTCGACATTCCGGGTCAGGTGCTGCCGCAGCTGATCTCGGGGCGCTTCGATCAGCTGACCGTCTCGAGCGCCGATGTGCCGTTCGGTCAGCTCAGCGGTGACGTCGTCGTGCACGCCTCGGGCGTTCCGGTGCGCGGCGATGCGCCCGTCGACAGTGCGAGCGCGCAGGTGACGCTCGACCAGTCGCAGTTGCAGGCTCTGCTCTCGACGGTCGACGGCTTTCCGGCGAGCACCGTCAGCCTTGCCGAGCCGCACGTCGAGGTCGCGATGGATCTGCAGCTGTTCGCGCTCACCGTTCCGATCGGTGTCGGCCTCACGCCGAGCGCGTCTGCCGGCCAGTTGGTGCTCACCCCCGACACGCTGAAGGCGGGGGATGCCGAGGTGCCGGCCGAGGCGCTCGTCGATCAGTTCGGCGCGGTCGCCCGCACGGTGGTACGTGATTGGGACGTCTGCGTCGCGCAGTACCTGCCGGCCGGCATCACCCTGTTGGGCGTGCGCGTGGCGGGGCAGACCGTGGTCGCTGACTTCGATGTCGACGGTGCGATCGTCACCGACGCCGCGCTGCAGCAGAACGGCACCTGCGCCTGACCGCTCGCGTCGGCGCGTCGAGAACACACAAGTGCACGCCTGACGCACCCCGAACGGTGCAATTGTGCGGTTTCGCGGGGGCGCCGCTGGGCGCTCTTCCCATACGCGGGGCGGCATGCACCGGTGCCCTAGACTTGTCGCACATCTGACGGGCAGGTGGCGCGCGAGCGCCCTCCCGTGGCCTCCACCCCGATTGGTTTGCTCCGCGTGTCCGCCTCTTCCGACAGTCCGCTCGTGCCGGAGTGGCTCGTGGTGCCAGACGACGCGAATGCGCTCGCCGCGCAGGTGTGGCCGCGCAGCGCGCACCGCGCCGCGAGTGGCGAACTGGTGCTCGGCGGTGTTGCCGCGAGCGACCTGCACGCGCAGTTCGGCACGCCGCTCTACGTGCTCGACGAAGACGAGGTGCGCGCCCGCGCGCGGGGTGCCCGCGCCGCCTTCGACGACGCCGCCGCCCGGCACGGCACGACCGCGCACGTCTATTACGCGGGCAAGGCGTTCCTCTCCGCCGACGTCGTCCGCTGGGTGACGGGCGAGGGCCTCGCCGTCGACGTCGCCACCGGGGGAGAGCTCGCCGTCGCGCTCGCCGGAGGCGCCGACCCGGCCCGCATCGGCTTCCACGGCAACAACAAGTCGGTCGCCGAGATCGCGCGGGCGATCGAGGTCGGTGTCGGTTCGATCATCCTCGACAGCGACATCGAGATCGAACGCGTCGCCGCCGAGGCGGCACGCCGCGGCATCCGTCAGTCGGTGCGCCTGCGCGTCAACAGCGGCGTGCATGCCGAGACCCACGACTTTCTCGCGACGGCCCACGAAGACCAGAAGTTCGGCATCGCGCTCGCGCGCGCCGAAGAGGTCGTCGCTCGCATCCGCGAGCTGCCGAGCCTCGACTTCGGTGGTCTGCACTGCCACATCGGCTCGCAGATCTTCGGCGTCGACGGGTTCCGCGAGTCGGCGGCCCGTCTGCTCGACGTGCACGAGCGACTGCTGGCGGGCGGCCCCGTTCCGGTGCTGAACCTCGGCGGCGGCTTCGGCATCGCCTACACCTCGGTCGACACCCCGACGCCGATCGAAGAGCTCGCCGAGGGCATCGTGGACGCCGTCGCGACCGAGTGCGCGCGCCGCGGCATTCCGGTGCCCGCCCTTGCCTTCGAGCCGGGCCGCGCGATCGTCGGAACGGCAGGGGTGACCCTCTACGAAGTCGGCACCACCAAGCCCGTGCAGGCGACCGACGCGCTCACTCGGCTGTACGTGAGCGTGGACGGCGGCATGAGCGACAACGCCCGCCCGGCGCTGTACGGCGCGCAGTACTCCGCGCGCATCGCGTCGCGCGTATCGGATGCCGCGCCCGCCCTCGCCCGCGTCGTCGGCCGGCACTGCGAGTCGGGCGACATCGTCGTCGACGCCGAATACCTGCCGGGCGACGTCGCCCCCGGCGACCTGCTGGCCGTCCCCGCGACGGGCGCCTACTGCTTCTCGCTCGCGAGCAACTACAACTACGCGCCGCGCCTGCCCGTGGTCGCCGTCTCGGGCGGCGAGGCCCGCGTGATCGTGCGCGGCGAGACCATTGACGACCTGCTGGCGCGCGACCTCGGCGTGCACCGCCCGACACCGGAGGCCTCCGCATGACCGATTACCGACGTCTGCGCGTGGCTCTGCTCGGCGCGGGCGCCGTGGGCTCGCAGGTCGCCGACCTGCTGCTGCGCCACGGCGACGAACTGGCCGACCGCGCCGGTGCCGCGCTCGATCTCGTCGGCATCGCCGTGCGCGACCCCGACGCGCCGCGCGACGCCGAGCTGCCGCGCGAGCTGCTGACGACGGATGCCGAGGAGCTCATCGTCGGCGCCGACATCGTGATCGAGCTGATGGGCGGCATCGAGCCCGCCCGCTCGCAGATCCTCCTCGCGCTCGGGTCGGGCGCCGATGTCGTCACCGCGAACAAGGCCCTGCTCGCCACGCACGGGCCCGAGATCTTCGACGCCGCCGACCAGGTCGGCGCGTCGGTGTACTACGAGGCGGCCGCGGCGGGCGCGATCCCGATCATCCGGCCCCTGCGCGACTCGCTCGCCGGTGACCGCGTGCAGCGGATCATGGGCATCGTCAACGGCACGACGAACTACATCCTCGACCGGATGGACCGCGAGGGCAGCGACTTCGCCGACGTGCTCGCCGACGCCCAGGCGCTCGGCTACGCCGAAGCCGACCCCACCGCCGACATCGAGGGGTTCGACGCGGCGCAGAAGGCCGCGATCCTGGCATCCCTCGCCTTCCACACGGCGGTGCCGCTGGGCGCGGTGCACCGCGAGGGCATCACGAACGTCGACGCGCAGATGATGGATGCCGCGCGCCGCGCCGGCTACGTCATCAAACTCCTCGCCGTGTGCGAGCGGCTGCAGGTCGAGGTGTCGGATGAGGCGCCGACGGGCGAGGCGATCTCGGTGCGGGTCTACCCGGCGCTGATCTCGCGCGAGCACCCGCTCGCCTCGGTGCACGGCGCGAACAACGCCGTGTTCGTGCAGGCCGAGGCCGCGGGCAACCTGATGTTCTACGGCGCGGGCGCCGGCGGCGTGCAGACCGCCTCGGCCGTGCTCGGCGACGTCGTCTCGGCCGCGCGCCGGCACATCGCCGGCGGCGTCGGGGTGGGCGAGTCGACCCGCGCGAACCTTCCGGTGCTGCCGGTCGGCCGCGTGACCACGCGCTACCAGATCACCCTCGAAGTGGCCGACGAGCCGGGCGTGCTCGCCACCGTCGCCGGCATCCTCGCCGAGGGGCGCGTGTCGATCGCGACCGCGCTGCAGACCGTGATCACACAGGCAAACGGCGAATCGGGCACCGCCCGCATCGTCATCGGAACCCACCGCGCGCTCGAGCAGGATCTCAGCGAGACGGTCGATCGGCTCGCCGCCAGCGGCGTCGTCGATCGGATCGTCTCGGTGCTGCGCGTCGAAGGCGATTGAGACCGGCCCCGCCGGCAGAAGGAGACTGACATGGCACACGTCTGGCAGGGAGTCCTGCGCGAATACGCCGACCGTCTGGGGGTCACCGAATCCTCGACCGTCGTCACCCTCGGCGAGGGCGGCACGCCGCTCATTCCGGCGGCGGCGCTGTCGGCGATGACCGGCGCGAAGGTTTTCGTCAAGTTCGAGGGCATGAACCCCACGGGCTCGTTCAAGGACCGCGGCATGACGGTGGCGCTCTCGCGCGCCGTCGAGCACGGCGCGAAGGCCGTCATCTGCGCCTCGACCGGCAACACGTCGGCCTCGGCCGCCGCCTACGCGGCGCACGCGGGCATCACGGCGGCGGTGCTCGTGCCCGAGGGCAAGATCGCCATGGGCAAGCTCAGCCAGGCCGTCATCCACGGCGGCCGGCTCATCCAGGTGCGCGGCAACTTCGACGACTGCCTCGAGATCGCGCGCGAGCTCGCCGACAACTACCCCGTGCACCTCGTCAACTCGGTCAACCCCGACCGCATCGAGGGCCAGAAGACGGCGGCGTACGAGATCGTGTCGCAGCTGGGCGACGCCCCCGACTTCCACTTCATCCCGGTGGGCAACGCCGGCAACTACACGGCCTACACGCGCGGCTACCGCGAAGAGGCCGAGCGCGGCGTCTCCACCCGCGTGCCGCGCATGTTCGGCTTCCAGGCCGAGGGCTCGGCGCCGCTCGTGCGCGGCGAGGTCGTGCGCAACCCCGAGACGATCGCCTCGGCGATCCGCATCGGCAACCCCGCCTCGTGGGAACTCGCCCTCGAGGCGCGTGACGCGACCGACGGCTGGTTCGGCGCCATCGACGACGAGCGCATCCTCGTCGCGCAGAAGCTGCTCGCCGACACCGCCGGCGTCTTCGTCGAGCCGGCGTCGGCGATCAGCGTCGCCGGCCTGCTCGACCGTGCCGAGGCGGGCGTCGTGCCCGCCGGTGCGACCGTCGTACTCACCGTCACCGGCCACGGTCTGAAAGACCCGCAGTGGGCGCTGCGCAACGCCGACGGCAGCGAGGTCACGCCGACCGTCGTCGACGCCTCGACCTCCGAGGTCGCCTCGGTGCTCGACCTGGCATGACCGTGCCCGCCGCCTTCGAGCCCGCCGGAGCCCGCGCGGTCGCCGTGCGCGTGCCGGCCACCAGTGCGAACCTCGGCCCCGGCTTCGACACGCTCGGCCTCGCGCTGAGCGTGTACGACGAGCTCGTCGTCACGGCGCTCCCCGAGCCCGGTCTCGAGATCCACGTCACGGGCGAGGGTGCGGGCGAGGTGCCGACGGATGCCTCGCACCTCGTCGTCCGTTCGATGGCGTACGCGTTCGAGGCGGTCGGGCGGGAGCTGCCCGGCATCCGGCTCGAGGCGCGCAACACGATCCCGCACGGCCGCGGCATGGGCTCGTCGGGCGCCGCCGTGGTCGCGGGGCTGCTGGCGGCCAAGGGCCTGCTCGCGGGCGAGGTCGAGTTCGGCCCCGACACGCTGCTGCGGCTCGCGACCGAGCTCGAGGGTCACCCCGACAACGTCGCTCCGGCCCTGTTCGGCGGTCTCACGATCGCGTGGATCGACGAGAACGGCCCGCAGCACAAAAAGCTGCTCGTGCACCGCGGCGTCTCTCCGCTCGTGTTCGTGCCCGAGTTCACGATGTCGACCTCGGTCGCGCGCGGGCTCGCGCCGCTGCAGGTGCCCCGCGAAGACGCCGTGTTCAACGTGTCTCGCTCGGCGCTGCTGATCGCCGCGCTCACGCAGAGCCCTGAACTGCTTCTGGCCGCGACCGAAGACAAGCTGCACCAGTCGTACCGTGCGCAGGCCATGCCCGCGACCGACGCGCTCGTGCGGGCGCTGCGCGCCGAGGGGTTCGCCGCGGTCGTCTCGGGGGCGGGGCCGAGCGTGCTGGTGCTCGCCGACGGGCCGGGCCGCCGGCTCGACGCGGCGCGCGTCGCGGCATCCGTCTCAGACACACCGTGGGAACCCCTCATGCTCGCCGTCGATGTCAAGGGTGGTACAGTGAGGGACCATACGGAGGGTTCCCCGGTCTAGCCGTGAATCTGGCCTCCGTCGCAATTCTGCGAACCCCTGCATAGTCACTCACGTGTTCCTCGCTGCCCTGACCGGGCGCTGAGACGCGACGGGTGAGCGCCCATCGTGGACGGCGTCTGTGCGGATCTGTCTGTCCACCTCACCCTGAAGGAGACCTCGTGGAGTCACTCTCCGAGACCCCGATCGAAGACATCGACGTCGCACGCGAAGAAGCGGCGACCCAGGCTGTCGAAACCACCGAGACCCCGGCTGAGCCCGAGGCGCCCGTCGCTGAAGAGCCCGCCGCCGAGGCTGAGCCCGCCGCCGAGGCTGAGCCCGCCGCTGAGGCCCCCGTTGCTGAGGCCCCCGTCGCCGAGCTCGAGACGACGGATGCCGAGGCGCCCGTCGCCGCGGACGCGCCTGCCGCCGAGGCGCCGGTCGCCGACGATGCGACCGCAGCCGCCGAGCCCGAGGCTGCGGCCGCCGAGGCTCC
>NZ_JAAGRY010000020.1 GCF_015707995.1 Microbacterium paulum | reverse complement strand
TTCCGATCTCGCCGCCCGCCGCGACGACCTCGCCGCGCGCCTGCGCGACGCCGGGTGGGACGTTCCCGACGCGCAGGGCAACTTCGTGTGGCTGCCGGCCGGCGAGCGCGCCCTCGAGGTCGCCGCCGCGTTCGAAGACGCCGGCCTCATCGTCCGCCCCTTCGCGGGCGACGGCGTGCGCATCTCGATCGGCGAGCACGAATCGATCGATCAGGTCGTGCGCGTCGCGGCCTCCGTCGCGCCCCGCTGAGCCGCCCGCCCGCGCCGCCGCCGCCCGCCCGCGCCGCCGCGCGCCCGCGAATCACCACCCCCTCGCCGAATCACCACCCGATTAGCGCGCATCGCGTGGTGATTCGCGAAACGCGTGGTGATTCGCGGGATGCCTGGGGCGAGCGCGAGCGCGAGGCGGCGGTTGTGTGCGGACGACGGCGGTTCGGGGCATCCGTTGTGCCCGTCATGCAGACCTGCGCATACGCACGGGTCTAGCGTGGACGTATGACCCCGCCTGACGACCCGGCACTCGTGCGCGTACTGGCCTCTGACGGGACGTTCGCCCCGACCCCCGAAGCCGAGCGTTTTCTGCCCCTGATCGAGGCGCTCACCGACGCCGACCTCGAGACGTTCTACCGCGACATGGTGACCGTGCGGGCGTTCGACCGGCAGGCGACGAACCTGCAGCGCCAGGGCCAGCTGGCCCTGTGGCCGCCGTCGTTCGGGCAAGAGGCGGCGCAGGTCGGCTCGGTGCGCGCGACGCGCCCGCAAGACCACATCTTTCCGAGCTACCGCGAGCACGTGGTGGCGACGACGCGCGGCGTCGATCCGATCGACATCCTGCGGGTCATGCGGGGCCTGACCCACGGCGGGTGGGACCCGACCGACCCGAAAAACGGCAACACCCACATCTACACGCTCGTGCTCGGCTCGCAGACCCTGCACGCCACCGGCTACGGCATGGGTCTCGTCTTCGACGGGCGCTGCGGCACGGGCGACCCCGAGCGCGACACCGCCGTGATCGTCTATTACGGCGACGGCGCCTCGAGCCAGGGCGACGTGCACGAGGCGATGGTGTTCGCGAACACCTACCAGACCCCCGAAGTGTTCTTCCTGCAGAACAACCAGTGGGCGATCTCGGTGCCCGTCGCGACGCAGTCGCGCGCCCCGCTGCACCAGCGCGCCGCCGGCTACGGCATGCCCTCGACCCTCGTCGACGGCAACGACGTGCTCGCCAGCTACGCCGTCTCGAAGCTCGCCCTCGACGAGGCGCGCGCGGGCGAGGGCCCCCGCGCGATCGAGGCCGAGACCTACCGCATGGGCGCGCACACGACGAGCGACGACCCCACGAAGTACCGCACGTCCGACGAAGAGCAGTCCTGGGCCCGCCGCGACCCGGTCGCGCGCATGCGCGCATATCTCGAGGGGCGGGGGGCTTCGGCCGCGTTCTTCGAGGGGGTGGATGCCGAGGCCGCCGCCTATGCCGACGACGTGCGCGTGCGCACCAACGAGCTCGGCGGGCTCGAGGCATCCACGATGTTCGCGCACGTGTACAGCGACCCGCACCCGCTGATGGCGGAGCAGCAGCGCTGGCTCGCCGACTACGAGGCGTCGTTCGAAGGAGGTGCGGCGTGAGCGTTTCGACGAGCCCCGCGACGGGGTCCGAGACCGCAGCCGAGACCGGAGCCGGCACCGCTGCCGCCGCTGCTGCGCCGGCCGCCGTCGTGGCGATGCCGTTCGCTAAGGCGCTCAACGCGGGCCTGCGCGCGGCGATGGCCGCCGACGACCACGTGCTGATGATGGGGGAGGACATCGGCAAGCTCGGCGGCGTGTTCCGCGTCACCGAGGGGCTGCAGGCCGAGTTCGGCGACCGCCGCGTGCTCGACACGCCGCTCGCCGAATCGGGCATCGTCGGCACCGCGATCGGGCTCGCGATGGCGGGCTTCCGCCCGGTCGTCGAGATCCAGTTCGACGGGTTCGTGTTCCCCGCGTTCGACCAGATCACCACGCAGCTCGCCAAGCTCACGAACCGGCTCGAGGGCGCGGCATCGTTCCCCGTCGTGATCCGCATTCCCTACGGCGGGCACATCGGCGCGATCGAGCACCACCAAGAGAGCCCCGAGACGTACTTCGCGCACACGCCGGGCCTGCGGGTCGTGAGTCCGTCGACGCCGAACGACGCGTACTGGATGATCCAGGACGCGATCGCGTCGAACGACCCGGTGATCTTCCTCGAGCCGAAGGCCAAGTACTGGCTGAAGGGCGAGGTCGACACGGCCGAGCGCTCGCTGCCGCTGCACGCTTCGCGCATCGTGCGCCGGGGTACCGACGTGACCCTCGTCGGGCACGGGGCGATGGTGTCGACGCTGCTGCAGGCGGCCGCGCTCGCCGAGAGCGAGGGGACGAGCTGCGAGGTCGTCGACCTGCGTTCGCTGTCGCCGATCGACTACGGCCCGATCCTCGACTCGGTGCGGCGGACCGGGCGCATGGTCTACGCGCAGGAGGCGCCCGGCAATGTGTCGGTGGGCTCAGAGGTGGCCGCGACCGTTATGGAGCGGGCCTTCTTCGCGCTCGAATCGCCCGTCATCCGGGTGTCGGGCTTCGATGTGCCATTCCCGCCCGCCAAGCTCGAGGGCACCTACCTGCCCGACGCCGACCGCATTCTCGAGGCCGTCGACCGCGCCCTCGCCTATTGACCTCGCCGACACATCGGAGAACCGCATGAGCACGCAGACCTTCCACCTGCCCGACGTCGGCGAAGGCCTGACCGAAGCCGAGATCGTGCAGTGGCGCGTCGCGCCGGGTGACACCGTCGAGGTCAACGACGTGCTCGTCGAGATCGAGACCGCCAAGTCGCTCGTCGAGCTGCCGTCGCCCTTCGCGGGCACGGTCGGCGAACTGCTCGCCCCCGAGGGCGACACCGTCACGGTGGGGGCGGCGATCATCACGATCGCGGGTGCCGCCGCCGAGCCGGATGCCTCGTCGGGCCTCTCCACCCACGGCGAGCCGGCCGCTCCGGCCGAGCCAGAAGGTGACGGCGCCGTGCTCGTCGGGTACGGCACGGGCGGCGCGGTCGCCTCGCGTCGCAAGCGGCCCGCTGAGCGGGGGGCTGCAGTGCGCGCCTCGGTCGGCGTCGTCGCGAAGCCGCCGGTGCGCAAGCTCGCGCGCGACCTGGGTGTCGACCTGTCGCAGGTGACCCCGAGCGGCCCGGCCGGCGAGGTGACCCGCGACGACGTCGTGACCCACGCCGAGCAGGCGAGCGTCTTCCGCAACATCGCGACCCCTGCCGCTCCCGCCCAGCGCGAGCAGACGATCCCGGTGGCGCATGCCCCGGCATCCGTCTCGGCGCCCGCTGCGCCGGCCGGCGACCGCGAGGAGACGATCCCGGTGAAGGGCGTGCGCAAGGCCACCGCGTCGGGCATGGTGCGCTCGGCCTACACGGCGCCGCACGTGTCGGTGTGGACCGATGTGGATGCCACGCGCACGATGGAGCTCGTCAAGCGCCTGAAAGCCTCGCCCGACTTCGCCGACATCAAGGTCTCGCCGCTGCTGATCATGGCGCGCGCCGTGATCTGGGCGTGCCGGCGCACGCCCCTCGTGGGCGCGTCGTGGATCGACAACGAAGACGGCTCGGCCGAGATCCGGGTGCGCAACTACGTCAACCTCGGCATCGCCGCCGCGACCCCGCGCGGGCTTCTCGTGCCCAACATCAAGGACGCGCAGGATCTGTCGCTGCGCGAGCTCGCCCGTGCGCTCGAGAAGCTGACGCTCACGGCACGCGAGGGCAAGACGACCCCCGCCGACCAGCAGGGCGGCACCATCACGATCACGAACATCGGCGTGTTCGGGATGGATGCCGGGACCCCGATCATCAACCCCGGCGAGTCGGGCATCGTCGCGATGGGCACGATCCGGCAGAAGCCGTGGGTCGTCGACGGCGAGGTGCGCCCGCGGTTCGTCACGACGGTGTCGGGTTCGTTCGATCACCGCGTGATCGACGGAGACGGCATGAGCCGGTTCATCGCCGACGTGGCATCCATTCTCGAAGAGCCCGCGCTGCTGCTCGACTGACCGAGCGTCGATCGCGGCGCGGGGCCGACTGCGCGACAATGGAGGCATGCTGAGCGTATTCGTCGCGGCGCTCGCGGCGCTCATCCCGATCACCAACCCGATCGGTGCCGTCGCCGCGTACGCAGGCCTCTCGGCGCATCTCGACGCCGACGAGCGGCGGCGGCAGGCGTGGCGCACCGGGATGTATGTCGCGGTCATCCTGGCCGCGTTCGCCGTGCTCGGCACGCTCATCCTGCAGCTGTTCGGCATTTCGCTCGCCGCACTGCAGATCGCCGGAGCGCTCGTGGTGATGCATTCCGGATTCGGCATGGTCGTGCCGCGCGACGCGCCGCCGGCGACCGCTCCGGATGCCGTGCACGCCGCGACCAAGACCGACATCAGCTTCTCGCCGATGGCGCTGCCGCTCATCGCGGGGCCGGGCGCGATCGGCGTCGTGATCGGGATCGCCGCCCGCAACACGGGCGTGCTCGACCGGGTCGCGATCGTCGCCGCGGTCGTCGTGATCGCCGCCGTCATCGCGGTGCTGCTGCGCTACGGCACGCCGCTCGTCCAGAGGCTCGGGCCCGCCGGCGTCGATGGCATCACGCGGGTGATGGGCTTTCTCATCCTCGCGATCGGCGTCGAACTCCTCGTGCACGGGCTCACGGCCGCGTTCCCGGCGCTGGCGTAGGTCACCGCCGCCCGAGCACGCGCCGGATGGACGCCTCGGGCGAGAGATCGAGGCGGCGCAGCAGCTGCGCGTTGAGGGCGACGACGACGGTCGAGGCCGACATGAGCAGGGCGCCGACGGCCATCGGCAAGACGAACCCGATCGGCGCGAGGATGCCCGCCGCCAGCGGCACCGAGATGAGGTTGTACCCGGCCGCCCACCACAGGTTCTGCCGCATCTTGCGGTAGGCCGAGCGCGACAGGTCGATCACCGACACCACCGACCGCGGATCGGAGCTCGCGAGGATCACCCCGGCCGAGGCGATCGCGACGTCGGTGCCTGCGCCGATCGCGATCCCCACGTTCGCCTGCGCGAGCGCGGGCGCGTCGTTGACGCCGTCGCCGACCATCGCGACGCGGCGGCCCTCGTGCTGCAGGGCGACGATGCGGGATGCCTTGTCTTCAGGCCGCACGCCCGCGAACACCCGATCGATGCCGAGCTCGTCGGCGACCGCGCGGGCGACGGCCTCGGCATCCCCCGTGATCATGACGACCTCGACGCCGAGCGCGTGCAGCGCGTCGACCGCGTCGCGCGACTCGGGCCGCACCGCATCCGCGAGGGCGAGCCCGCCGACGACCTCGCCGTCGACGGCGACGTGCAGGATGATCGCGCCGTCGTGGCGCCAGCGGTCCGCGGCATCCACCTCGTGCGCGCCGATCTCGTCCAGCAGCCGCGGGCCGCCGACCCGCACCTCGTGGGCGTCGACGGTCGCGGTGACACCGACGGCGGGGGACGACGAGAACCCGTTCGAGGTGGGCACGGCGAGCGACCGGTCTTCGGCGGCTGCGACGATCGCCCGGGCGAGCGGATGCTCGCTGTCGGCCTCGGCGGATGCCGCGAGCGCCAGCACGTCGTCGGCGCTGCGACCGCCCGCGGCGTCGGTCGTCGCGATGTCGGTGACCGTCGGGGTGCCGGTCGTGAGCGTGCCGGTCTTGTCGAACACGACGACGTCGACGGTGCGCATCGACTCGAGGGCCCGGCGGTCTTTCACGAGCACTCCGCCGCGCGCCGCGCGCTCGGTCGCGATCGAGACGACGAGCGGGATCGCGAGACCGAGGGCGTGGGGGCACGCGATGACGAGCACCGTGATGGTTCGGACGACCGCCGCGTCGGGATCGCCCACCGCCGTCCACACGACGGCCGTGATCGCGGCGGCGCCCAGCGCGAACCAGAACAGCCACGCCGCGGCCCGGTCGGCGAGCAGCTGCGCGCGCGAGGTCGACGCCTGTGCGTCGCTGACGAGGCGCTGGATGCCGGCGAGTGCGGTCTCGTCGCCCGTCGCGGTGACCTCGACGCGCAGCCCCGAATCGGTCGCGACCGTGCCGGCGGTGACGGTGTCGCCGACGCCACGGGTCACCGGGCGCGATTCCCCCGTGACCATCGACTCGTCGACGTCGGCCTGCCCGTCCACCACCCGGCCATCGGCCGGGATGCTGCCCCCGGGCCGGACGACCACAACATCGCCGACGGCGAGGTCGGCGGGACGCACCGTGACGATGCGGTCGCCCTCGACCCGCTCGGCCTCGTCGGGCAGGAGGGCGGCGAGCGAGTCGAGTGCGGAGGTGGTCGCCGCGAGCGAGCGCATCTCGATCCAGTGCCCGAGCAGCATGATCACGATCAGGAGCGCCAGTTCCCACCAGAACTCGAGCTCGTGGTGCAGGATGCGGAGGCTCGCGCCCCACGACGCGAGGAAGGCGACCGTGATCGCGAGCGCGATGAGGGTCATCATGCCGGGCCGGCGGCTGCGGAGCTCGTCGCGGGCGCCCGTGAGGAACGGCCACCCGCCCCACACGTACATGACGGTGCCGAGGGCGGGGGCGACCCAGCGGAGCCCCGCGGGAACCGTATAGCCGAGGAGCATCGCGAACATCGGCGACAGCGCCACCACGGGCACCGCGAGCACGAGATTGATCCAGAACAGGCGACGGAACCGGGCGACATGACCGGCGTGGCCGCCGTGGCCGGCGTGGCCGCCGTGACCGGCGTGCGCCGCGTGGTCGGCGTGCGCCGCGTGGTCGGCGTGCGCCATGTGTGCCATATGGTCGCCGTGGTCTGCGTGCTCTTCGTGCGCCCCGGCGTGGCCCGCATGGTCGTGCGCGCTGGTCGTCGGATCGGACATCGGTGCTCCCCTCGTTCCGCCGCTCCGATGTTGCGGAGCCTCCTCTCCGCGACAGAATACCCCCCAGGGGTATCTCTCCACTGAGATTCCTTCATTGAGCAGCCTGGCTCGGCTCCCGCTCAGCGCCGAACGCCGGGTTGAGAACGATTATCAATAGTGTTTAGATGGACGCCATGACCCGACGAATCCTCGCTCCCCTCGCGCTCGCCGCGGCATCCGTGCTCGCCCTCGCCGGATGCGCGGGGTCCGCAGGCCCGGCCGCCACGAGCGATGACGGAAAGCTCCAGGTCGTCGCCTCGACGAACGTCTACGGCGACATCGCGTCGGCGATCGGGGGAGACCTTATCGACGTCCAGTCGATCATCACGTCGTTCGCGCAGGATCCGCACTCCTACGAGGCATCCGCCCGCGACCAGCTCACCGTCTCGCGCGCCGGACTCATCATCGAGAACGGCGGCGGCTATGACGCCTTCATGGACGCCATCATCGAATCCAGCGGCACCGAAGCGCCGGTGATCACGGCCGTCGAATTTTCGCACGACTGGCCGGGCAACGACGGGCACGGTGACCACGACCACGTCGAGGGGTTCAACGAGCACGTCTGGTACGACCCGCACACCATCGCGCACGTCGCGGAGGACATCGCGCACGAGCTCGGCGAGCTGGATGCCGCGAACGCGGCCACCTACCAGGCGAACTACGAGACGTTCGCCGCGGGGATCGAAGGCATCGAGGGAAGCCTCGACGCCCTGAAGGCCCAGCACGCGGGGGAGAAGGTGTTCGTCACCGAGCCCGTGCCGCTCTACCTCACAGCCGCCGCCGGGCTCGAGAACGCGACGCCCGCCGCTTTCAGCGAAGCCGTCGAAGAGGGGCAGGACGTTCCGGCCGCGACGCTTCTGGACGCCGGCCGGATCATCTCGTCGGGTGACGTGCGCGTGCTCATCGTGAACGCCCAGACCGGCGGAGCGGAGACCGACGAGGTGATCTCGAAGGCGAAAGCCGCAGGTATCCCCGTGCTCGAGTTCACCGAGCTCGTGCCCGATGGCGACACCTACCTCACCTGGATGCAAGCGAACGTCGCAGCGCTCGCGGATACGCTGGCCCGGTGACTCCCCCAACCGCCCGCGACGCTGGGCCCGACCGCGACGCGCCCCCCGTGCTGCAGATCCGAGGCGCGGCTCTGCGCCGGGGCGAACGCACACTGTGGTCGGGCCTCGACCTCGACGTGGCGCCCGGCGAGCTGATCGCGGTGCTCGGGCCGAGCGGATCTGGCAAGACGACGCTCCTCCGGGCGATCCTCGGGATCGAGCCGCTCAGCGAGGGCACGATCACCGCGCTCGGGCAGCCCGTGCGTCCCGGCGGCCACGGACGCAAGGGCAACCGTCACATCGGCTACCTGCCGCAGGCGCGCCCGTTGCCCCTCGACACGGCGATGCGCGGGCGCGACCTCGTCGCGCTCGGTGTCGACGGTCACCGGTTCGGACTGCCGATCACCCGGCGCGCCGACCGCGAGCGCATCGACACCCTGATCGACGCGGTGGGCGCGCGCTCGTTCGCGAACGACCCCGTCGGGGTGCTCTCGGGCGGTGAGCAGCAGCGCCTGCGCGTCGGTCAGGCGCTCGCCGACGACCCCCGGCTGCTGCTGTGCGACGAGCCGCTCACGAGCCTCGACCTCGCCAACCAGCAGGCCGTCGTCCGGCTGATCGACGAGCACCGGCGCACCGGTGCCGGCGTGCTGCTCGTGACCCACGACATCAATCCCGTGCTGGGCCAGGTCGATCGGATCCTCTACCTCGCGAACGGCCGCTTCACCCTCGGCGCCCCGAAGGACGTGCTCACCTCGCCCGTCCTCACCGACCTGTACGGCGCGCCCGTGTTCGTGCTGCGCGCGGGCGACCGGCTCGTCGTCGTGGGAGCGCCGGATGCCGAGGCATCCCACCACCATCACGATCACGGAGACCTCTCGTGAACTGGTCTGACATCGGCGACGCGATGTTCGGCGGCCTGCCGGACTACGCCGAGATCCTCGTGCTCGTCTCGAACTCGGTGTGGGCGGGCGCCGTGCTCGGGCTCGTCGGCGGGCTCATCGGCGTGTTCGTGATGCAGCGCGACATGGCCTTCGCCGTGCACGGCATCAGCGAACTGTCGTTCGCGGGCGCCGCGGCGGCGCTGCTGTTCGGGTTCGACGTCGTCACCGGGTCGATCGTCGGCTCGCTCATTGCGGCCGCGCTCATCGGGGTGCTCGGCGCGCGGGCCCGCGACCGCAACTCGATCATCGGCGTGCTCATGCCATTCGGCCTGGGACTCGGCGTCCTCTTCCTCTCGCTCTACAACGGGCGCAGCGCCAACCGGTTCTCGCTGCTGACCGGCCAGATCGTCTCGGTGCAGAATGCCCAGCTCGGCTGGCTGATCGTGATCTGCGGGTTCGTGCTGGTCGCCCTGCTGATGATCTGGCGCCCCCTCCGCTTCGACTCGCTCGACCCGCAGTCCGCCGCTGCGCGGGGCGTGCCGACCGTCGCCGTGTCTCTCGGGTTCATGCTGCTGCTCGGGCTCGTCGTCGCCGTCGCGGTGCACATCATCGGGGCGCTCCTCGTGATGGCGCTCGTGGTCACACCCGCCGCCGCGGCCGCACGCGTCACGAGCGGAGCGATCGCGCTGCCGCTGCTGGCGGCGGGCTTCGGGCTGGTCTCGGCGGTCGGAGGCATCCTGCTCGCCGTCATGGGGACGCTCCCGGTCAGCCCCTACATCACGACCCTCTCGTTCGCGATCTACGTCGTGTGCCGCGCCCTCGGCGCGCGGCGCGGCCGCGTCGTGCGCGCCTGACGGGTCGGGGAGAGCGCGCCGGCGCACCGCGAAGAGCGCGCCGGCGCCCAGCCCACTCCAAGACCCCGGCGATAGGATTCCCGCCATGGCCCAGCGCAACACCTGGCAGCGCGATCGCGTGCGCGAGGCCCTCGGCGACGCTCCGGGCTTCGTGAGCGCGCAGGATCTGCACGCCGCTCTGCGGCAGGACAACACCGGCATCGGGCTCGCGACCGTCTACCGCACCCTCGCGACCCTCGCCGCGAGCGGCGAGGCCGACCAACTGCAGAGCCCGGAGGGCGAGGCGATCTACCGCGCCTGCTCGTCGACGGGTCACCACCATCACCTCATCTGCCGTTCCTGCGGGCGCGCCGTCGAGATCGAGGCCCGCGAGGTCGAGGCGTGGGCGCAGCGCACTGCCGCCGCGCACGGCTTCATGCAGGCCGAGCACGTCGTCGACATCTTCGGACTGTGTGAGGCGTGCTCCGTCGCGGCATCCACGACCGCTTCCGTCGCGCAGGCGGCCGCGCAGACCGCCGATGCCGTCTCGGCCGCCCCGGAGACGCGTGACTGAGCAAACGCTCGCACCGCGCACCGCGCGCCTGCAGCGCGATCCGAGGCTGCGACCGACCCTGCTGATCATCGCGGGCGCGCTCGTCGTGGCGGCCCTCGTCGCCCTCGCGCTCGTCTCGCCGGGGCCCGCGCTGCCGACCCGGCTGCAAGACGGCCTGACCCTCTCGATCAGCGTGCTCATCGAGTCGATGCCGTTCGTCGTGCTCGGCGTGCTGCTGTCGATCGTCGTACAGGTGTGGGTGCCGCCGGGCGCGATCGAGCGGTGGATGCCTCGGCGCGCCTGGGCCCGCCGCATGGCGCTGTCCCTTCTCGGCATGCTCGTGCCGGTGTGCGAGTGCGGCAACGTGCCGTTCGCGCGCGGCCTCATGATGCGCGGGTTCACCGTGCCCGAGACGCTCACCTTCCTCATCGCCGCGCCGATCGTGAACCCGATCGTCATCATCACGACGCACCAGGCGTTCGGCTTCGACGACGGCATCCTCATCGCGCGGCTCGTCGGCGGGTTCGCGGTCGCGAACCTCATCGGGTGGCTCTACAGCAGGCATCCCGATCCCGATGGGCTCGTCACGGAGCGCTTCGCCGACACGTGCGCGATCGCGAACGATCCGGATGCCACGGCGCACCTCGATCGCGGTCGGCGGAGCCTCGCCCAGTTCGTCGTCGAGCTGCGCGCGGTGCTGCCCGCCCTGGTCATCGGCTCGGCCCTCGCCGGCGCGGTGCAGGTGCTCGTGCCACGCTCGGCGCTGCTCGCGATCGGCTCGAACCCGGCGCTGTCGATCGTGGCGATGATCCTGCTCGCGATGATCGTGTCGATCTGCTCGAACGTCGACTCGTTCTTCGCGCTGTCGTTCGCATCGACCTTCACGCCCGGGTCGATCGTGGCGTTCCTGCTCGTGGGGCCCCTCGTCGACGTGAAGATGCTGGCGCTGCTGCGCACGACGTTCCGCAGCAAGGTGCTCGTGGGGCTCGTCGTGATCGTCGTGCTGTTCGCCGTCGCCGTCGGATCGGTGGTGAACCTCTTTGCCTGAGCTGCGCTCCCGCACCGCCGCCCCCGTCTCCGCCCCGGCCTCCGACTCGCGAGACGGCATGCAGCGCGCCGGAACACACGCCGCCTCGCGCGCTGCATCGCGTCTCGCGCCGCAGCGGGAACGCCGCATCACGGGGGCGCGGCTGTTGGGTGTCGGGCTCGCGGCGGGGCTCTCGGCCGTGACGATCGCGCTCTGGATGAGCGGGGGGCTCGGGCTCTACATCAACCCGGAGTCGGCGTGGTTCGCCGTGTCGATGGCGATCATCGCGCTCGTCGGCTGCGCCGTGAGCTTCGCCTTGCCGCGCGGCGCCGAAGACGATCACGGCCATGACCACGGACACGCCGCCCCGAAATCGGCGGCCGGTCGTGACCATGACCACGGTCACGGTCACGATCACGACCACGCCGACCACGACCACGATCACGGCGCCCCCGCCGGGTTCTGGGGGGCCGCGGCGACGCTGACCGGAGGCATCCTCGCCACCGGCGTCGTCGCGGCGATCGTGCTGACGCCGCCCGCGACGCTCTCGGCCGAGCTGGCCATGCAGCGCGACACCGGCACGCCGCCGCTCTTCCAGGGCGCCGACACGGTCGCCCTCGCCTCGACGGGCGACACCGCCAACTTCGGGGTCGGCGAGTGGGCGAGCGTGTTCGCGACCGCGACGAACCCCGAGGCGTTCGACGGCGACCAGGTCACCCTCACCGGGTTCGCGACCCCCGCCGACGGCGGGTTCGCGCTCACCCGACTGGTGATCACGCACTGCGTCATCGACGCGCAGCCGGCGAGCGTCGCGATCTCGACAGGCGACGGCGTCGAGACCGGTCAGTGGGTCACCGTCACCGGCACGATCCGCGACGACGACGGGCGCCTGACCGTGCATCCGTCGTCGGTCGAGCGGATCGACCAGCCGAAGGACCCGTATGAGTACTGACGCGGGCACCCGCCGCGCGCGCACCCGCCGCCGCCGCTCGCGGGCCTTCCTCGTGGCGTTCGCCGTGGTGATCGCCGTGCTCGGCGTCGTCGGACTGGCGGGCGCCGCTGTGACGACGGCGCAGGGGCCGCGCGTGACGCGCGTGAGCATCGATCCGGATGCCGCGGTCAACGCCGCCGGGTCGCGGCTGATCTTCACGACCACGCAATCCCTCTCGCACGTGCAGCCCGACCAGGTGACAGTGACCCCCGCGGCCGCGTTCACCGTCGACACCTCGGGGCGGAGCGTCGGGGTGCGGTTCGCGCTGCCGCTCTGGGACGACACCGAGTACACCGTGACGATCTCGGGCGTGACGGGTGTGGGCGGCGGACCGGCCACCAACATCACCAAGAGCTTCCTGACCCCTCCGTTGCAGTCGTACGTGCTGCAGCGCGCAACGGGCGGAGACACCGTCTTTCGCACCGACCTCGCGGGCGACGCGGCCGTGCCGGTGTTCACCGATGCGCAGATCGAAGACTTCCGCGCGACGGCGGGCTATCTCGTCGTCTCGACGATGGATGCCGAGGGGCACTCGCACCTCATCGTCACCGACCTCGACGGTCAGAACCCGCGCGAGCTGCCCCTGCCCGGCGAGGGCACGGTCACGAACCTGCAGAGCGCCGATCGCGGCAACCTGATCGGGTACACCTTCACCGACGCCGACGTGGGGTCGGCGGGCGCGCGCGCGAGCGTGCTGTTCACCGCCTCGCTCACCGAATCGCAGTCGAGCGAGGAGCCGACCCAGGTCACGCGCACGGGTGGTGAGTCGCGCGTCGACGACTGGCGCTTCGTGCCGGGCACCGACAGCCTGCTCATGCTGACGTACGACGGCGCGCTCACCCTCGTCTCGCCGTCGGGCGGCGCCCCGGTCGCACTCGGCAACGCCGTCGCGATCACGGGCATCGCGCGCGGCTCGACGACGGTCGTGGTGGAGCGCGTCGACGGCCCGGTCGCGATCGACCTGTCGACCGCGCAAGAGACGGCCCTGCCCCACACCGACAAGGCGCTCGGCCAGGTCAACAGCGTGATCCCCCTCGCCGACGGGCAGACCCTGCGGGTGCTCGCGCTGCTCGACGGCTTCACGGTGCGCTCGACCACCGTGCACCTCGTCGACCAGCAGGGCGCGGCCCGCGCGGTGCTCTCGGTCGAGCCGAAAGACACCCTCATCGAGACGTGCGTGTCGCCGAGCGGCCGCTACGCCACGTTCCTCGTCGCCCCCGACGCGGTCGACAACGCCTACGACGGTCACCAGCTGCCGTTGCCCGAGAAGCTGCAGACCCACGTCGTCTCGCTCGCCGACGGCAAAGAGCAGGTCGCGCTGACCGGGTTCGACATCTCGTGGTGTCAGACCCCGCCGCGCGTATGACCCGCCCCGGCGGCCCCGCCCCCGGCCTCGTGCCCGCGACGCGTGAGGCTCTGGCGGGGCTGCCGGTCGAGGTCGCGCCCCGGCTGCTCGGCGGCGTGCTCGAGGTCACGGTCGGCGGCGAGACGGTGGCCGTGCGCCTCACCGAGGTCGAGGCCTATCACGGCGCCGGAACGGGCCCCGCGCCCGACCCCGGCTCGCACGCGCGGATGGGCCGCACGGCCCGGAACGCCACCATGTGGGGAGAGCCCGGGCACCTCTACGTCTACCTCAGCCACGGCATCCATTCGTGCGTCAACGTCGTGTGCGGCCCCGAGGGCGTGGCGGGCGGAGTGCTGCTGCGCGCGGGCGAGGTGACGGGCGGGGCGGATGCCGCGTTCGCGCGCCGTCCGGCGGCGCGGGCGTCCGGATCGACGCGCGATCTCGCCCGCGGCCCGGGCCGGCTCGGCGACGCGGTGGGCCTGCGGCATCCGATCCACGACGGCATCGACGCGGTCACCGGCCACGAGCAGGCGGGCGCCGTCGCGCGGCTGTGGCTGCCGGCATCCGTCCGCACCGGCATCGCGACCGGGCCCCGCGTCGGGGTGGCCGGCATCGCCGGAACGGATGCCTTCCCCTGGCGCTTCTGGATCGCGGGCGACCCCACGGTGTCGGCGTTCCGCTGGGGGCGCGGGGCCAGGCAGGGTCAAGGCGACACGCCGCGCGTGCTAGACTGACTCTTTGTCTGCGCGCGGAAGTCTCCCTCGAGCGCGCAGTTCGTACCCCACCCACTGAAAATCATCGGTGATCGGGGTGCAGACAAGGGATCTTGGGTGGGGCCGTCCGGCCTCACGGTACAGAAGGAGTAACCACCATGGCAGCAGTGTGCCAGGTGACTGGAGCGGTTCCCGGCTTCGGTCACAACATCTCGCACTCGCACCGCCGGACGAAGCGCCGCTTCGACCCGAACGTGCAGAAGAAGACCTACTACGTTCCTTCGCTTGGTCGCAAGATCACGCTGAACGTCTCGGCTAAGGGCATCAAGGTCATCGATGTCCGCGGCATCGAGTCGGTCGTGAAGGACCTCATCGCGAAGGGTGTGAAGCTCTAATGGCGAAGAAGGCTCAGGACGTCCGTCCGATCATCAAGCTCCGGTCGACCGCCGGCACGGGGTACACCTACGTGACGCGCAAGAACCGTCGGAACAACCCCGACCGCATCGTGCTGAAGAAGTACGACCCGGTGATCCGCAAGCACGTCGAATTCCGAGAGGAGCGCTGATCTCATGGCCAAGAAGAGCAAGATCGCGCGCAACAACCAGCGCGAAGAGGTCGTCGCCCGCTACGCCGAGAAGCGTGCCGAGCTGAAGAAGACCCTCGTCGACCCGAACGCGACTGACGAGGCCCGCGAGGCCGCCCGCGTCGGCCTGCAGAAGCTGCCCCGCAACGCGTCGCCCGTGCGCCTGCGTGGCCGCGACGCCATCGACGGTCGCCCCCGCGGCTACCTGTCGAAGTTCGGCATCTCGCGTGTGCGCTTCCGCGACATGGCGCACAAGGGCGAGCTGCCCGGCGTCACCAAGTCGAGCTGGTAAGCACCCGTTTCGCACGAAGGCCCGTCCCTCCGGGGGCGGGCCTTCGTCGTGCCTCCGACCGCCGACGTTGCATGGGCCGTCAGCCCTGGTTCCCGCAGAGGCGGGCGACGTAATCGAACAGCGCGCTTTTCGCGGCATCGCCACATCCACCCTCCCACCTCGGGTTGCAGCAGCGTCGTGCTCTCGGCGCTCTCGATCCGCACGGCGTCGTCGCCGGTCACCGTCACCTGCACATGCATGACCGCGATCTCCGTCCCGCCCGCGCCTGCCGTCGTCACGTCCGTGAGCGTGACGGATGCGCGTTGCGCCAGCGTCGCGGAGAAGCACGCCGTGGCGAGGTGGCTCGCCACGAAGCCGTACGGGTCCTCCACCGGGTAGTCGGCCGTCGCCTGCTCGGCATCCGCCTTGAAGCTCAGTCGCACGTGCCCGGTCTGCCCGGAATCCCCCGCGTCGCATACGGGGCTCGGCACGGAGAAACTGACGTCTCGCTTGCTCCCGGGAGGCACGGTGAGAGTCCCGGACCACGTCACGGCCCCGGCGAGCCGTGGATCGGCGTAGTCCATCGACGTCACGACGAAGGGATCGGAGAAGACGCAGTGAGGCGGGCGTCGTGTCCAGCCGGCAGAAGGGTACGAAAAAGACATCCTGAACCTCTCACCCCGGCGATCGGTGCACCCGCGGAGAATCTACGCACGGCCGGCCTGTGACGAGGCAGCGCGGCCCCGAACCGCGACACGCCGGTGAACATGGCGCGAAAAGGCTGCAAATCCGCGTAATTCCGGGGTTTCTGGGTATATTCGGGACCGGTCCATCCGACCGACCCGGGCGATCGCCCGGTCCGATGTAACTGAAGGCGGCACACGCTGCCGTCTGGAGGAAACCCCATGGCTATCACCAAGACCGAGCTCGTTGCCAGCATCGCCAGCGCGACGGGCGAGAGCCAGGCCACTGTCGGCCGCGTCGTCGACGGCCTGTTCTCGGCTGTCTCCGAGGCCGTCGCCAAGGGCGAGAAGGTCACCATCCCCGGCTTCCTCTCGTTCGAGACGGTCAACACCGCCGCTCGCACGGGCCGCAACCCCCAGACCGGCGCCGAGATCGCCATCCCGGCCGGCAAGCGCGTCAAGGTGACCGCCGGCTCGAAGCTCAAGGCCGCCGCCAAGTAAGTACTGCGCGACCCTTTCGGAGGGGGATGCCATGTGGCATCCCCCTCCGTCGTGCGTGGGGGACGTGCGGCGGGCGTCGTACAGCCAGCGCCGCATAGCCAGCGCTGTACATCGGTGCCGCGCGAGGGGTCGGCAGGGCCCGCGTAGGCTGGACGGGTGCCCACTCGAGCCCTGCGCGTGCCCCCGATCGCAGGGCTCGCGATCCTCGTCATCGCCGCGGTCGCGGCGATGGTCGGGGCGCTCCTCTACGGCGGGGGCGCGGCGCCGCTGCTGATCGCCGACCCCGGCCCGGTCGTGCGGTGGGGTCTTCCGACCGCGACCCTCGCGGTGAACCTCTCGGCGGCCGGCATGGTCGGCTCGCTCGTGCTGGCCCTGTTCGCGCTGCGCGCCGGTACGCGCCCCTTCGACACGGCGCTCGACGTGGCCTCGGCCGCCGCCGCGATCTTCACGGTCGCGAGCGCGACGGTCGCCTTTCTCACCTTCGTCAACATCTTCAACGCGACGCCCAGCGCGGGCGCCGAGTTCGGCCAGCAGCTCGGCCGCTTCCTCGTCGACACCGACGTCGGCCGGGCCTGGGCGCTGACGACGATCGCGGGTGCCGGGCTCACGGTGCTCACCTTCGCGGTGCGCGGCTGGACGCCCACGCTGTTCGTGACGGCGCTGGCCGTGGCATCCCTCGTGCCGATGGCCACGCAGGGGCACGCGGGCGACGAGGCCGGGCACAACACGGCCGTCGTCTCGCTTGCGCTGCACATCATCGGCGCGGCGGTGTGGCTCGGCGGTGTGCTGCTGCTCGTCGCGCTGCGCCCGCGCCTCGACCGCGACGAGCTCGCCGACGTGCTCGGGCGGTACTCGTCGATCGCCCTCGCCGCGTTCGTCGTGGTCGCCCTCTCGGGCGTCGCGCGCGCCGTCGTCGGGGTGGTGGCGTGGCAGAACCTGCTCTCGCCGTACGGCGCGATCCTCGGCGTGAAGGTCGTGGCGCTGCTCGCGATCGGGGCGCTCGGCGCCGCGTACCGCGTGCGCCTGATCGCGCGCATCAGAACGGATGCCACGGGGTCGGGCGCACGCCGGTTCTGGGGGCTCATCGCGCTCGAGCTCGCCTTCATGGGGATCGCGTCGGGGGCCGCCGTCGCGCTCGCGCGCACCCCGCCGCCGGTCGACACGAAACTGCCCGCCGTGCCGAGCCCCGCCGAAGTGCTCACGGGTGCGCCGCTCCCCCCCGAGCTGACGCCGCTCCGCTGGCTCACCAGCTGGGACATCGACGTGCTCTGGGCCTTCGCCGTCGGGTTCGGCGTGTTCTTCTACCTCGCCGGGGTGTGGCGCCTGCACCGCCGCGGCGACCGCTGGCCGATCTACCGCACGGTGCTCTGGCTCGCGGGCCTCGCGCTGCTGTTCTGGGTGACCAGCGGGTCGGTCAACGCCTATCAGGACTACCTCTTCAGCATGCACATGGTCGGTCACATGCTGCTGTCGATGGCGATTCCGATGATGCTCGTCTTCGGGGCGCCGGTGACCCTGGCATCCCGCGCGATCGCGAAGCGGTCGGACGGCACCCGCGGCGGGCGCGAGTGGATCCTCTGGGGGGTGCACACCCCGTTCGCACGCGTGATCACGCACCCGCTGTTCGCCGCGGCGATGTTCATCGGGTCGCTCTGGGCGTTCTACTACACCGACCTCTTCCGCTGGACCCTGTACGACCATCTCGGGCACGAGTGGATGGTGGCGCACTTCCTCATCTCGGGATACCTGTTCGTGCAGTCGCTCGTCGGCATCGACCCGGTGCCGTACCGCCTGCCCTACCCGTTCCGCCTGCTGACCCTCATCGGCGTCATGGCGATGCACGCGTTCTTCGGCATCTCGATCATGATGTCGACCGGCCTGTTCGTCGCGGAGTGGTTCGGGTCGATGGGGCGCACCTGGGGCGAACCGCCGCTTGTCGACCAGTACGCCGGCGGCGGCATCGCCTGGTCGATCGGCGAGATTCCGACCCTCATCCTCGCGATCACCGTCGCGATCCAGTGGAGCCGGTCGGACGACCGCGCCCAGCGCCGCTCCGACAGCCAGGCCGACCGCACGGGCGACGCCGAGCTCGAGGAGTACAACGCCCGCCTGCAGGCCCTCGCCGACCGCGATACGCGCGCGCGGCGCTGACCGCCCGCCGAGCCAGCTCGCCCGGTGGGCGAGCGGGAGGCATCCGTCAGCTGCCGTCGGTGATCTGAATGGATGCCGTGCCGTCGGGCAGGATCGTCACGGTGCCCGCCACGTAGAACGGCACCGCCTCGTCGAGGTGGCGCACGCTGCCGTCGAAGATCGACTGGATGTCGACCTGGATGTGGGCGACGGCCGGCACCCGCTCGATCGCCCAGTTCGCACCGTCGGGCACGAGCGAGACGGCCGGCTGCTGCTCCATCGTCCACACCGGGGCGTCTTCGATGCGGTTGCGCACGACGAGGCCGAACGGGCACCCGGTCGGCTGCAGCACCTGCTGGGTCGCGCACTCGGTGAGGAACGCCTCGACCTGCTTCTGCACCGCGTTCTCGAACTCGGCGGTCGGCTGGGTCTGCAGATCGACCGGGATGCTCGCCTGCGGTTTGTCGGAGAGCACGGCGACGCCCGGCGAGGTCGACACCGGGGTGTCGACCGAGATCGAATACAGGCCGGGGGAGAAGACGAGCAGGGCGACGGGATCGAGCGGATCGGCGTCGGCTCCCTGGGCCGCCACCTGCCGGGTATCGAGGTCGAACCCGTTCACCGTGAAACGGGTCGCGCCGCGCACCGTCAGGTCGATCGCGGCGAGCGGGCTCGTCGCGAAGCGCCACGTGGGGGCGACTCCCACCCAGCCGGCGCGCTGCACGCGGAAGACGGTCGTCCCCTCGTGCGGCCCGGCCTGGTAGTGCGCGGTGACGGTCGTGATGCCGTCGGCGCCCTCGACGGCGTCGGTGACGCTGGCGTTCGTGAGCGGGGCGAGGGCCGCGGCGCGCAGCAGCGCCTCGTTCGCGTCGGAGGGCAGCCCCGACGCCGTGAGCTGCGACGAGTCGACGGCGACTCCCGGCAGGGTGAGCGCCTCGGCGGCCTGCTTCGACGTCAGCAGGTCGAGGTAGCGCGCGACGAACGCCGACGGGCTGTACAGGTCGCGGTAGAGCACCGCACCGGTCGCGCCGAGCGCCCCCACGAGCAGCACGCCGACGATCGTCAGCGCCGTCAGGTCGCGCGCCAGAGTGCGCCGGCGCTTCGGGCGGGCGCGACGCGAGGCATCCATCTGGTCCTCGTGGTCGGCTCTCGGCACGCGCCCAGTCTAGGAAACGCGGCCTGAGAGGACACGGCATTTCCCTCTACCATGGAACGAATGAGCCTGCCGCCCCTCTCTGCCGAGCAGGAGGAGCTGTTCCGGCTCATCGAAGACACCCGCGAGCACGTCTTCGTCACGGGCCGTGCCGGCACCGGCAAGTCGACGCTGCTGCAGTACCTGGCCTGGAACACCGAGAAGCAGATCGCGGTGTGCGCGCCGACCGGCGTCGCGGCGCTCAATGTCGAGGGGCAGACGATCCACTCGCTGTTCCGACTGCCGATCGGGCTGATCGCCGACAGCGAGCTCGAGCAGTCGGAGCCCGCCCGCAAGATCCTGAACGCGATCGACACGCTCGTCATCGACGAGATCTCGATGGTGAACGCCGACGTGATGGATGCCATCGACCGCTCGCTCCGTCAGGCGCGGCGCCGGCGCTCCGAGCCGTTCGGCGGGGTGCAGATCGTCATGTTCGGCGACCCGTACCAGCTGGCCCCGGTGCCGCCGCGCGGCGACGAGCGCAAGTACGTCGACGACCACTACCGCTCGTTCTGGTTCTTCGACGCCCAGGTGTGGGCGGGGCCGCGGCCCGACGGCGGCGCGATCCGCTCCGACGGGCTGCTCGACCTCGGGCGGGTGGGGGCGCCGCTGAACATCCGCGAGCTCCGCGAGATCCACCGGCAGTCAGACGACGGGTTCAAAGCCATGCTCAACGCCGTGCGGTACGGCGTGGTGACGGCCGAGATCGCCGGCGCGCTGAATGCGGCGGGTGCGCGGCCGGTGCCCGAACCCGCCGAGGGTGAGCCGCCGATCATCACGCTCGCGACGCGCAACGACATCGTGAACCGCATCAACCAGCGTCACCTCGATGCCCTGACGGGGCCGGTGCAGACCGCGCGCGCCGACATCTCGGGCGACTTCGGCCGCGGCGAGACGGGCTACCCCGCCGATGCCGAACTGCAGCTGAAGGTCGGGGCGCAGGTGATGTTCCTGCGCAACGACGTCGGGTCGTACGGGGCCGCGGGCGGCGGCGGACCGCGCTGGGTGAACGGCTCGATCGGCACGGTCACGCGCATCGCAGGCGGCACGGTGCGGGTCGAGCTCGACGGCGAGGAGCACGACGTCGAACCGGCGGTATGGGAGAGGTTCCGCTACGCGTACGACCCCGCGACGCGCAAGCTCTCGCGCGACATCGTCGCCGAGTTCACGCAGTTCCCGCTGCGCCTCGCGTGGGCGGTCACGATCCACAAGTCGCAGGGCAAGACCTACGATCGCGCCGTGGTCGATCTGGGCTCGGGCGCCTTCGCCCCCGGGCAGACCTACGTGGCGCTGTCGCGGCTGACCTCGCTCGACGGGTTGTATCTGACCCGGCCGCTGCGCCCGAGCGACATCCTGGTCGACGCCGACGTGCGCCGGTTCATGGCCGGCGTGCGGGCATCCGGGTTCTGACGCCGGGCGCGGAGCGGGTCAGGCGATGGTGGCGGGTCAGGCGACGGTGGCGGTGTCGGCGGCGGATGCCGCAGCCTTCGCCGCGGCGAGGTCGACGAACAGGTCGGTGTTCAGCTGGTACGCCAGCAGCACCTCGTCGATGACGCGCTCAGCCTCCGTGGCATCCCACGGCGCGGCGTCGAGCTGCTCGCGATAGACGTCCTTGAACGCGGCGGGATCGGCGATCTCGTCGAACACGTAGAACCCGATGCCGTTCGAGCCGAGCTCGAACTGGCGCGCCATGAGCTTGCCGATGAACTGACCGCCCGAGAGGTCGCCGAGGTAGCGCGTGTAGTGGTGCGCGACGAAGCCGCCCGCCCAGGCGTCGTTCTGCACCTCGCGGATGCGCGCGACGTAGCGCTCGGTCGTCGGCACGGGGGTGATGCGCTCGCGCCAGTCGTCGCCGATCAGGTAGGCGAGGTCGGCCTCGAGGGCGGGCAGGCGCGTGAGCTTCTCGCTGATGAACGGGGCCGCCACGGGGTCGGCGGCGAAGGTGGATGCCGCGGCCTCGAGCGCCTCGTAGATGAACCAGTGCTGTGCGACGAGGGCGACGTAGTCGTCGCGCGTGCCCTTTCCGCGCATGAGGTCGCTCATGAAGCCGGCGCCTTCGCTGCCGGAGTGGGCGGTGCGCGAGCGCTCGCGCAGGGCGGTCGAGAACGAGACGAGGTCGGCCATGACCGTCAGCATAGCTGAAACTAAGGCTCAACTAACCTGAAGGTTTCCGAAGATGTCACTGTGCGTCGAATGCGGCTCAGTCGTGCGGGCGCGGCTCGACGCCGAGGCGCGCGCACGCCGCGTCGTAGAGGGCGACGATCTCGCGGCGCACCTCGCGGCGTTCGGTGATCTCGCCGCCGGGCCACGGCACGCGGATCACGTCTTCGGCGCCGTCGGCCGTGATCACGTGCCACTGACCGGCGGCGCCGTCGAACGTCGTCATCGTCGACGAGATGACGTCGGGGAGCGGCGAGAACGCGCGCGCGATGAGCAGGTTGTCGTCGGTGTGGTCGTCGTTCATGTGGCCGAGCACGCCCGCGAGGGCGGCATCGTCGAAAGTGTGAGGCATCCGTCCAGCCTAGGCACGCGGCCGCCCCGGCCGTGCCGCTGCGGACGGGCGTGCACGATGCCGGGGCGGGCATGATCTACGCTGGTACGGACTATCGGGGGTGGAGATGTCGGCTACGATGCGCATGCGGCGCTGGACCGCTGCGGCGTGCGCGGCGATCGTGGCCATGTCGCTGGCGGCATGCGCTCCCGAGGCATCCAGCGGACTGACGCTGCCCACCCAGGTCGACGCCGCCTTCTCCGACGAGGCGCAGAGCCAGTTGCAGAGCGCGGTCGATCGAGCGGTGGCCGCGTCGGGCGCATCGGGCGCGATCGTCGGCGTGTGGGCGCCGTGGGCGGGAACGTGGCTGAAGGGTGTCGGGTCGATCGAGCCCGAGGGCAAGGCCACGAGCACCGACACCACGTTCAAAGCGGGCACGATCACGCGGGCGATGACCTGCGACGTGCTCTACGGCCTCGTCAAGCAGGGAACTGTCGCGCTGACCGACAGCGTCACCGAATACGTTCCGGGGCTGCCCGGCTACGAGGCGATCACCCTCGGCGAGCTGTGCGATTCGACGAGCGGATTCGCCTCGTATGCGTCGCGGCTCGACGGGCGCTTCATGGCCAACCCGACCCGCAGGTGGAGCCCGCGCGAACTCGTCGCGTACGGCACCGGCACGACCGGCGACGCACAGCCGGGCACGACGTTCGCCGACTCCGACACGGGCTACGTGCTGCTCGGACTCGCCCTCGAGCACGCGACACACCGCACCGCCGCAGATTTGCTCGACGAGTTCGTGTTCACGCCCACCGAGATGGATGCCACGGCGCTCCCCGATCCGACCGCGAGCGCCGACTCGGCCGGCGTCGAGCTGGCGGGACTGTGGACGCCGAACGCCGAAGACGGCAGCGCGGCCTGCACCGCGCCGGTCGACGTCACCGACCTGTCGCCGAGCGCCGGGTACACGGCGGCGGGCGTGGTGTCGGACCTCTCCGATCTCGGCCGATACATGCAGTCGCTGGCGACCGGTGCGCGTCCCTATGACACCGACGCGCGGTTCGAGAACCCGCTGCCGGCCGCCGGCGACGCGCCGTCGTGGTTCACCGCCAAGGGCGGCGTGTACCAGGCGGGCACCCTGATCGGGCAGTACGGCTCGATCCCCGGGTACCTCACGGCCGCGTTCGCCGATCGCAACACGGGCATGACCGTCGTGGTGGTGCTGAACGACTCGCGCGCATCGAACGTGCTCGTGCGCAGCCTCGCGTGGCAGCTGGCCGCGATCGCCTCGAAGCTTCCGGCGGCGTCCGGCCAGACCGCTCCCGAAGCGGGGCTGCCGTGGACCGCCGACGAGATGGGCGCACAGGTCACGGCATCCGCCGTCTGCCCCGTGCCGTGACGCCCGCCGGGCGTGCGGGCGCGTCGCCGCTGCCCGCGGTCGCGCTCGTCGTGGCGGGGCTCGTCTGCCAAGAGGTCGGCGCGTCGATCGCGGTGCTGCTGTTCGCCCAGGCGGGTCCGCTGGGCATGGTGCTGCTGCGGCTCGGGTTCTCGGCGGTGATCCTGCTCGCCGTCACCCGGCCCGGAGTGCGCGGTCACTCGCGGCGCGACTGGGCGGCGGTCGCGGTGTTCGGGGTGGTGCTCGCGACGATGAACGGCCTGTTCTACCTCGCGCTCGAGCGGCTGCCGCTGGGCGTCACCGTCACGATCGAGGTACTCGGACCTCTTACCCTGTCGATCATCGCGGCCGGGCGCGCCCGCGCGTTCGTGTGGGCGGGGCTCGCGCTCGCCGGCGTCGTGGCGCTCGCCGGTGGCGGATGGGACCGGCTCGACGGCCTCGGAGTGGCGTTCGCCCTCGGCGCCGCGGCCATGTGGGCGCTGTACGTCCTGTCGTCGGCGCGGGTGGGTGCGGCGTTCGCGAAGCTCGACGGTCTCGCATGGGCGATGGTGATCGGTGCGCTGGTGGCGGTGCCGTTCGGTGTGGTGGATGCCGGGGCCGCCCTGCTCCGCCCCGACGTTCTCGCGCTCGGTGCCGCCGTCGCGCTGCTGTCGTCGACGCTGCCGTACGCGTTCGAGCTCATCGCGCTGCGGCGCCTGGCGGCGTCGGCGTTCGCGGTGCTGATGAGCCTCGCGCCGGCGATCGCCGCGCTGGCGGGGTTCGTGCTGCTCGGGCAGCACCTCTCGTGGCTCGAGGTGGCGGGGATCGCGCTCGTGATCGTGGCATCCGTCGGCGCCATCCGCGGCGCGGGCCGTGCCGCGGCGGGGGCGGTCGAGCCCGTGGCGTGAGGTTCGAGTGCCGGGCAGCTCGTCTAGACCGCGTCGGCGGTGACGACGACGGCGCGCTCGGGGTACTGCACGGGTGGGCGCAGGCCCGCCGTGCCCGCCATGCGCCCGGTGAGGGTGATGCCGTGCTCGGCCCATTCGAGCGGCGACTGGCCGGGCAGCTCGGGCGCGCCGCCCACGATGCGCACCCGGTAGGTGCGGTCGGGGTCGAGCCCGGGCAGGCGCACACGACCCGGCGGCAGGGCGGCGGTCGAGGCGGTCTGCGCGATCGTGTAGACGCCGCGGGCCCCGTCGGCGGCGACCATGCCGCGCACGTCGATGCCCGGTTCGGTGCCGTCGGCGTTGACCGTGCGGCCCGAGGCGACGAGCTCGCGCACAGACTTCGCGAACGAGACGGCGGCAGAGACCCGGGCGAGGGTCGCCGCGTCGGCGGACGTGAGATCCCACTCGATGCCGAAGTGCCCGAACAGGGCGACGGAGGCCGCGAAGTCGAGGTCGACGGTGCGGTGCGTCGAGTGCACGTGGGGCGAAGTGAGGTGCATGCCCATCATCTCGGGCGGCACGACGAGCCCCGTGTAGCGCTGGTTGCCGAGCCGTTCGGTCGGGTCGAGGCAGTCGCTCGTCCAGATGCGGTCGGTGAGCGAGAGGATGCCGAGGTCGACGCGCGCGCCGCCCGACGCGCACGACTCGATCTCGAGCCCCGGATGCGCGGCTTTGAGCTCACCGAGCAGGCGGTAGAGCGCGAGGGTGTTCTCGCGCACGAGCGCGCGGCCGCCGAGGCCGTCGCCCGCGTCGACGAGGTCGCGGTTGTGGTCCCACTTGAGGTACGCGATCGGGTACTCGGCGAGGAGCGTGAAGAGCCGCTCCTTGATGTACGCGTAGGCGTCGGGGTGGGCGAGGTCGAGCACCTGCTGCGTGCGCGCCGAGGGCGGCAGCGTCGCGCGGCCGCGCAGGATCCAGTCCGGATGCCTGCGGGCCAGCTCGCTGTCGGGGTTGACCATCTCGGGTTCGACCCACAGGCCGAACTCCATGCCGCGGGCGCGCACGTGGTCGGCGAGCGGGTGCAGGCCGTCCGGCCACACGTCGGGGTCGACGAACCAGTCGCCGAGGCCGGCGGTGTCGTCGCGGCGCCCGAGGAACCAGCCGTCGTCGAGCACGAAGCGCTCGACACCCACCTCGGCGGCCCGGTCGGCGAGGGTCAGCAGCGTCGGCAGGTCGTGGTCGAAGTAGACCGCCTCCCACGTGTTGAGCGTGATCGGGCGCGGCCGGGACGGGTGCTCGGGTCGTGCGCGCCACTGCGTGTGAAAGCGGTGTGCGAGCGCGTCGAGTCCGTCGCCCCACGAGCCGTACACCCAGGGTGAGACGTAGTCGCCGCCGGGCGCCAGGCGCCCTTCGCCGGCGAGCAGCAGCTCGCCCGCGAGCAAGTGCGCTTCGCCCGTGACCGCACGCTCGGCGATGACGCGATGGTTGCCGCTCCACGCGACGTGCACGCCGTGCACCGTGCCCGACTCGAAGCCGAATCCGGCAGATCCGGCAGCCAGCAGCAGCGTCGCGTCGGCGCCGGGGCGCCCGCGCCGGCTCTCGCGCACGTGCGACCCGCTCGTGAAGGCATGGCGCTGCGGCGCGCGCTCGCGCAGGTGGTGCCCGGTCGAATCGAGCAGCTCGGTCGCCTCCCACGGAACGGGGAAGGCGAGCAGGGCCGACTGCAGCGTGAAGACGTCGGCGTGGTCGTTGCGCACGGTCATCCGCTGGCGGAGGAGCCCGCCCACGCCCACCTCGAGCTCGACGACGACCCCCAGCCCGGCCTCGGCGTCGGCGTACGAGAGCGCGGCGGTCGTGGCATCCGCGGTGACGTTCTGCAGCGTCAGCAGCAGGCTCGTGTGCCGCCCGTCGCGGTGGCCTTCGATCGCCGGGGTCGCGAGCCAGCCCTCGGCGGGCGTGGCCAGGAGCGACCGGCGGGCGGTCTCGTCGAGGCCGCCCGACACCCGTTGTGGGCGTGAGGCGAGGGCCAGTCCGTTCAGCTCGTCGGCGCCCGCGTCGCCGAGGTCGGCGCCCCAGTGCACGATCACCGGGCGGTCTCCCGCGATGTCGACGACGACGCTCGTTCCGCCGTCTCGGAGATGGATGCAGGCCACGGCGCCTTCCTTTCCTGAAAGATCCATGCGAGCATAACAAAACGTTTTGGTTCGCGGAATGGCTGATGGATGCCGCGTCGCCGCCCGCACGCCGCGCCCCACTAGCCTGAGGTGTGGCCGAAGAAGAATGGGGTGCCATGCCGTCTCGACGCAACGACCGCGCGGTCGGCATCGAAGACGTCGCGCGCGCCGCGGGCGTCTCGATCACCACGGTCTCGCACGCGTTCAGCGGGCGCGGCCAGGTCGCGCAGAAGACGCGCGCGCGCATTCTGCAGGTCGCCGAAGACCTGGGCTACGCGCCCAACCGGCTCGCGAGCAGCCTGCGCACGCGCCGCTCGAACATCTTGGGGTTCGTCTCCGACGACATCGCCACGACGCCGTTCGCGACGCGCGTGGTGCTCGGCGGCCAAGACGCGGCGGCCGAGCGCGACCAGTTGCTGGTGGTGGTGAACTCGAACCGCGATGCCGCGATCGAGCTCGATCAGCTCACGGCGCTCATGTCGGCGCAGGTCGACGGCATCGTCTATGCGCGCATGTTCCACCAAGAGGCGACGAGCCTTCCGCCCCAACTCGGGCGCGTGCCGACGGCGCTGCTCGACACCTCCGACCCCGAGGGGAACATGCCCTCGGCCGTGCCCGACGAGGTGCAGATCGGGCGCCTCGCGACCGAGACGCTGCTGCGCGCCGGCCACACCGAGATCGCGCACCTGACGATCTCCGAGCCGGGCAGCGCGCGCGACGGACGCATCGCCGGGTACTCCGCGGCGATGCAGGCCGCCGGTCAGGTTCCGCGCATCGTGACGGTGCCCGAGCCCGCCGATGCCCGCGCCGGGCGCGCCGCGTTCGCCGAGATGACCCAGGGGCCGGCTGCCGCGGCGACCGGCGTGTTCGCCTTCAACGACCCCATGGCGATGGGGGTGTACCAGGTCGCGGTGCGCGGAGGCATCCGTGTGCCCGAGGAGCTCTCGGTCGTCGGCGTCGACGACTTCGAGCCGGTGGCCGCATCGCTCCTGCCCGGGCTCACGACGGTCGCCCTGCCGCACTACGAGATGGGCCGCTGGGGCGTCGAGACGGTGCTCGCGATGCTCGACGGCGACGAGGTGCCGCACCCGCACCGGCTGCTGCGGGGCACGCTCGTCGAGCGCGAATCGGTGGCTCCTCCGCGCTGAGCGCTGCGGGCGCCGAGTGCTGGCGCCCGTGAGAAATCGCGCGTCCGGCCACCCGTAACGTTCGTTACCATTTCGTTACCCAAAACCTTTTGCGCATGTCGCACCGGCAGAGTACGGTCGGGCTTGCAAAACGTTTTGGGAGATCGACTCCCACGAGAGAACGGAAGTGAAGATGCTTCGACACAGGTTTATCGGCCTGAGCGTGATCGCCGTGGGCGCGATCGCGTTGGCAGGATGTTCGGGCGCCTCGGGCGGCTCGAGCACAGACAGCAGCGGCGGCGACCAGACCGTCACCATCATGGGCGCGTTCACTGACGCGCAGGCCAAGGCGTTCCAGGCCGACCTCGACGAGTGGTCGAAGACGAGCGGCATCAAGGTCACCTACGACGGGAACACCGACTTCCAGACCGCGGTCGTCGCCCGGGCCACCGCCGGCAACCCGCCCGACATCGCGATCTACCCGCAGCCGGGCGTGCTGAAGAGCCAGGTCAACCAGCTGTACCCGCTCGAAGACCTCGGCATCGACGTGGCCGGCATCACCTCCGACGAGGCCAACGGCCTCGGCACGATCGCGCAGATCGACGGCAAGACGTACGGTCTGCCCTACTCGATCAACGTCAAGTCGCTCGTCTGGTACAACCCGGCCGCGTTCGCGAAGGCCGGACTCACCGTGCCGACCACCGACGCCGAGATGACGGCGCTCGAGAAGAAGGTCGTCGACGAAGGCCTCGGTTCGCCGTGGTGCGTCGGCCTCGAATCGGGTGCCGCGACGGGCTGGCCGGCGACCGACTGGCTCGAAGAGTACGTGCTGCGTTACGGCGGCCTCGACGAGTACAACAAGTGGATCACCGGTGACGTGAAGTTCGACAGCGACCTGGTCAAGAAGGCCGGCGACAAGGTGGCCACCGAGCTGCTCGCCGAGGGTCAGGTCAACGGCGGCGGCCCCGCCGCGGCGACCACGTCGTTCCAGACGGCCGGCAACCAGCTGTTCGTCGACGGTAAGGCCAACGGCCAGTGCTTCATGATGCGCCAGGGCTCGTTCATCGCCGACTTCTTCCCCGACAACATCAAGGCCGAGGTGGCCAAGGGTGACCTGTCGAACGTGAACTTCTTCCAGCTCCCCTCGCCCGCCGGCACCGACAACGCCATGCTCGGCGGCGGCGACCTGGTCGGCGCGTTCTCGAAGACGGATGCCACGAAGAAGGTCGTCGAGTACATCACGAGCAAGGACTTCGGCACCAACGGCTACGCCAGCCAGTCGATCTTCCTCTCGCCGCACAACACGTTCGACGCGAGCTCGTACACGACCGAGTTCCAGAAGAACTCGCAGGAGCTGCTGAAGAACGCGACCGTGTTCGGCTTCGACGCCTCCGACCAGATGCCGGGTGAAGTCGGCGCCGGTACGGAGTGGACGCAGCTGACCAGCTGGTTCGCCGGACAGACGACCATGGAAGACGCCTTCAAGGCGATCGACGCTTCCTGGCCCGCCAACAACTAGGCGACCCCGGGTGCGACCGCGGGGGACCCGAACCCCGGCGGTCGCACCCACCCCTCTCATCCTCACAACGACGTCAGGCGGCATCAGATGGCGATCATCAGCGCAGTGGTGTCCGTGGTCCTCGGCCTCGGAATCTCCTTCCTCATCTTCTGGCTCCTCAACTGGGTGGTCGAGCGCACCCGCGACAAGTGGAAGGCCCGGCTGCTGCCGTACGTCTTCCTCGCCCCGGTGATCGTGTTGGTCGCGATCTTCCTGCTCTACCCCGCCATCCGCACGTTCATCGAGAGCTTCATGCGTGCGAGCCAGCGCCGCGGCGAAGGCGCGGAGTTCGTCGGACTGCAGAACTACATCGACCTGTTCACGAGCCAAGGCTTCCTCGGCGTTCTGCTGAACAACGTGCTCTGGGTGATCGTGGTGCCCGCGGCATCCGTCATCATCGGTCTGGTCGTCGCGGTGCTCACCGACCGACTCGGCAAGAAGCGCGAGACGGCCTACAAGGCGATGATCTTCGTGCCGATGGCCATCTCGGGCGTCGCCGCCGCGGTCACGTGGCGCTTCATCTACGACTACAAGGCTCCCGGCCTGCCGCAGACGGGTCTGCTCAACGCGATCTGGACGGCCGGCGGCGCAGACCCGGTGCCGTGGATGACCGTCGACACCGGACGCCTCAACAGCTTTCTCATCATGGCGATCGCGATCTGGCTGCAGGTCGGCTTCGCGATGGTGCTGCTCTCGGCGGCCGTGAAGGGCGTTCCCGAAGAGACGATCGAGGCGGGCCGGCTCGACGGTGCGAGCGAGCGCAAGCTGTTCTTCTCGGTGATCGTGCCGCAGATCCGCGGCACCATCCTCGCCGTGCTCGTGACGATCGTGATCTTCGTGATGAAGATCTTCGACATCATCTACGCCATGACCGGCGGGCAGTACAACACGAGCGTGCTGGCGGTGGAGTTCTACAACCAGCTGTTCAGCTTCCAGAACCCGGGCAAGGCCGCCGCGGTCGTCATCGTGCTGATGGTCGCCGTCGTGCCCCTGATCGTCTACCAGATCCGCAGCTACAAGGCGCAGGAGGAACTGCGATGACCGCCATCCCCACCCCCGTCCTCGGTGAAGACGGCAAGCTCGCCATCGTCGCCCCCACCCCGCAGCGTCGCCGCAAGGCGGTCGACGGCGAGCGGTCGAAGCCGCGGGTGCTCATCACGATCATCATGGGCGTCATCGCGGTGGCCTGGCTGTTCCCGCTCGTCGGGCTGCTGGTCACGAGCGTGCGCGACAAGGCCGACGTCGACTCGAGCGGCTGGTGGACGGTGTTCACGAACCCGTTCGGCCAGAACTGGACGCTCAACAACTTCAGCGAGGCGTGGG
The DNA here is from genome assembly GCF_015707995.1 of Microbacterium paulum. GTDB lineage: Bacteria > Actinomycetota > Actinomycetes > Actinomycetales > Microbacteriaceae > Microbacterium > Microbacterium paulum. The sequence goes on along the minus strand of NZ_JAAGRY010000020.1, from coordinate 14,889 downwards.
AGTCGCTGAACGTCAGCACGTCGTTCTGGAACTCGCTCGCCGTCACGATCCCGGCGACCGTGCTGCCGATCATGGTCGCCGCGATGGCCGCCTACGCGTTCACGTTCTTCCAGTTCCGCGGCAAAGAGATCTACTTCGCCGTCGTGCTCGCCCTGATGGTGGTGCCGATCCAACTCGCGATCATCCCCGTGCTGCAGCTGTTCGTCTGGTTCGGCAACACCACGGGCATCCAGATCATCGGGCAGTACCCGGCGGCGTGGATCGTGCACTCGACGTTCGCGTTGCCGCTCGCGATCTACATTCTGCGCAACTACATGTCGACGCTGCCGAACTCGCTCATCGAGGCGGCGCGCGTCGACGGGGCGAGCCACTTCCAGATCTTCTGGCGGCTCGTGGTGCCGATGTCGGTGCCCGCGCTCGCGTCGTTCGCGATCTTCCAGTTCCTGTGGGTGTGGAACGACTTCTTGGTGGCCTATATCTTCATCCAGTCGGGCCCGAACGCGGTGCTGACCCAGGGGCTGTACACGCTGCTCGGTCAGTACGGCCAGGGCTGGCAGCGGGTCGCGGCGGGATCGTTCATCACGCTCGTGGTGCCGCTCGTGCTGTTCTTCTCGCTGCAGCGGTTCTTCGTGCGCGGGCTCACCGCCGGGTCGGTCAAGTAACCGACCCCAGACGGATGCCTGTCGGTCAGGAGTCAGGAATGCGCGCCGCCGCCGAGGTCGACCCGGCGGCGGCGCGCCCCCGCATCCACTTCACGCCGCAGGCGAACTGGATGAACGACCCGAACGGGCTGATCTTCCACGACGGGCTCTACCACCTCTACTTTCAGTACAACCCGCTCGGCGCCGATCACGGCAACATGAGCTGGGGGCATGCGACGAGCGCCGACCTGGTGTCGTGGCGGGAGCATCCGGTCGCACTGCTCTTCGATGAGCACGAGCAGGTGTTCTCGGGGTCGATGGTGTCGGATGCCGGCAACACGAGTGGCCTCGGAACCGCCGAGCACCCGCCGCTCGTCGCGGTGTACACGTCGGCGCGGAGGGACGGCCTGCAGGCGCAGTCGCTCGCGGTGAGTCTCGACGGCGGGTACACGTGGGAGAAGTACGCGGGCAACCCGGTGCTGGACCGCGGCTCGGCCGACTTTCGCGACCCGAAGGTGTTCCGCTACGCGGGCGCGGACGACGCGTACTGGGTGATGGTCGCCGTCGAGGCGGCCGAGCGGCGGGTGCTGTTCTACCGCTCCGACGACCTGCTCTCGTGGACCTACCTCTCGGACTACGGACCGGCCGGCGCCGTCGGCGGGGTCTGGGAGTGTCCGGATCTCTTCCCGCTCCCGTACGTCAGCGGTGCGGGCTCGGCTGCGGGCGTGCGATGGGTGCTGCTGGTGTCGCTCTACCCGGGTGGTGTCGCCGGGGGATCGGCCACGCAGTACGTCGTGGGCGAGTTCGACGGCATCCGGTTCGTTCCCGATGTGGCGCACCCGTGCGTCGACGCGGATGCCGCTGAGCTCGACGGACTCGACTGGGTCGACCTCGGCCCCGACTGCTACGCGGGGGTGACGTTCGCCGGGCTGCCGACCGGGCAGCGCACGCTCATCGCGTGGATGAGCAACTGGGACTATGCGAAGCGCGTGCCCACCTCGCCGTGGCGCGGTGCGATGACGATGGCGCGGCGGCTCGCGCTGCGCTGCGTCGAGGGGCGCGCGCGGCTCGTCTCGACGCCGGTGCTCGGGCGGGAAGCCGGCGTGCTCGAGGGCGTGCCGGCCGGTGGTTCGGTCGACGATGTGCTGCCGGAGGCGGCGCGCATCGACCTCGAGGTCGACGGCGCGGCGATGGCCGAGGTGCGGCTCGGTGACGCGGAGCGCTGCGTCGTCGTGACGGTCAGCGGCGCGGAGCGTTTCGTGCGCGTCGATCGGCGGCGGGCCGTGTTCGAGGACGTGTCCGACGCGCAGGGGGTGCAGCGCGCGGCGCTGCCCGCGGGGGCGGTGCAGCGGGTCACGATCGTCGTCGACAACGGGTCGGTCGAGGTCTTCGCGGGTGAAGGGCTCGTCGCGGTGACCGCGCTGACGTCGCTGCCGCCGGCGCCCGGCCTGCATCTCACGGCGACCGGTGCCGTGCGGCTGGGCGTTGCGGAGCTCGGGGATTCTGGGCTCAGGGGCGCAGGGCTCGGGGGTTCGGGGAGCTGACCTGCGGCGGGCGCGTGCGCGCGTCGGTGTTCGCGCTCAGGCGTGCTGCCGATCGGTCGGGTCAGTGCCGGTGCCGGCGGCGGCCCCGGTGGTGCTCGCGGCGCGGGTCTTGTTCTGTTCCTTGCCGCGCGGCGCGCGGGCGGCGCGCAAGCTGTTGAGGATCGAGACGAGGTCGACGGCTTCTTGCAGGGCGGCGCCGATGATGGCGGGGATCACGCCGAACGCGGCGATGAGCATGAGGATGATGCTGAGCGAGATGCCGATGCCGATGCTCTGCAGGGCGATGTGCACGGTGCGCCGCGAGATGGTGATCGAGGTCGGCACGCGCCCGAGGTCGTCGACCATGATGACCACGTCGGCCGACTGACTGGCGGCGGTCGAGCCCTTCGCGCCCATCGCGACTCCCACGTCGGCGGCGGCGAGCACCGGGGCGTCGTTGACGCCGTCGCCCACCATCATGACGGGGCGGTCGGTGATCGCCGAGACGGCGCGCACCTTGTCTGCGGGCAGCAGGTTCGCCTCGACGTGGGTGATGCCGAGGGGAGTGGCGATGTGCTCGGCGGTCGCCTGCGCGTCACCGGTGAGCATGACGGTGTGGTCGATGCCGAGGTCGCGCAGGCGCTGCAGGGTGTCGGCGGCGTTGTCGCGCACGTGGTCGGTGAGCACGATGCGGCCGGCGGGGGCGCCGTCGACGGCGACGTAGACCGCCATCTGACCGGGCTCGAGTGCGGAGACGTCGGGGGCGGTGGCATCCGTCACGATCCACGACTGCTTGCCGACCTGCACGCGGTGGCCGTCGACGGTGGCGGTGACGCCGTTGCCCGACGACTCTTCGACGTCGCTCGCGGGCAGCAGGTCGGCGGTGCCCGCGTGCGCGGTGATCGCGCGGGCCAGCACGTGCGGCGACGACTGCTCGGCCGAGGCGGCGTAGCGCACGATGTCGCTTCCGCTGAAGGCTGCGGATGCCTCGACGTGGTCGACCTCGGGTCGGCCGTAGGTGAGGGTGCCGGTCTTGTCGAAGGCGACGGAGGTGATCTGCGCGAGCTGTTCGAGGGTGCCGCCGCTTTTGACGACGATGTTCTCGTGGGCGGCGCGGCTCATGCCGCCGATGAAGGCGACCGGCGCTGCGATCAGCAGGGGGCAGGGCGTTGCGACGACGAGCACCTCCGCGAAGCGGGTGGGGTCTTTCGAGACCCACCAGGCGATGCCCGCGATGAGGAACGCGACGATGGTGAACGGGATCGAGTAGCGGTCGGCGAGCCGCACGAACGGGGCTTTGCTGTCGGAGGCCGACTGCACGAGTGCGACGATCTGCTGGTATTGGCTGTCGGCGGCACGCGCCGTCGCCTGCACGTGGATCGGGCGGTCGCCGGCGACCGAGCCCGACAGCACGGCCGAACCACGTACATGGCTGACCGGCAGGCTCTCGCCAGTGAGGGATGACTCGTCGAGCTCGGCCTCGTCGTCGGCGAGGGTGCCGTCGACGGGCACGGTTTCGCCCGGGCCGACGAGCAGCAGGTCGCCGACGTTCACGTCGTTCACGTCGATCTCGGTGACGGTGTCGGAGCCGCCGGTGTCGGCGGGTGTCACGCGGTGCGCGGTGCGCGGGGTGCGGTCGAGCAGTGCGCTGACTTCGCTGCGGGCGCGGGCGTTCGCATAGGCTTCGAGCGCTTCGCCGCCGGTGAGCATGAGCACGACGACGAGTGAGGCCCAGTAGTCGCCGATGGCGACGGTGCTGACGATGGCCGTGATGGCGAGGATGTCGAGGCCCACGGCGCCCGACATCAGTTCGCGGATCATTCCCCAGGCCTGCACCGCGGCGACGGTCAGGCAGTACAGGCTGACGAGCCAGGCGGTGAGGGTGCCACCGATGTCCGGGATCAGCTGCAGAGCGAGTCCGACGATCGCGACAGTGATGGTCGCCGCGACCCACGGGTAGCGGCGCATCAGCTCGCGCAGGGTGGGGCGCGGGCGGCTGGGAGTGGGCGGTGTGGTGGTGGTCTCGGCCGCGCCGTCGCGCGTGCCGGTCGCATTCGTTCGTTCACTTATCGCCGAACCTCCGCTTCGCATTCCCGCTGTGCGGCGAGCGTATCGGCGTTTCGCGCGCGGTGCGATGGATGCCGCGGGGCGGCGCATCGGCGGGGGCGCGAGCGTGGTCGGGGGGCGCGGGCGAGGGTCAGAACGGTGGCGGGTCGGTCGTGGAACTGTGGGCGCCGTGCGCGGCGGCGAGCGGTGCGGGCTGGAACGACACGGGTGGCGCGGGAGCGTCTTCGCGGTAGACGCGCCCGGTGGGGGAGGTCCACACCAACACTCCGGCGGCGAGTTGGACGACTTTCCAGCGGGTGAATTGCTTCATCGAGTGATGTCGCTGGCACAGGTGGGCGAGGTTCCACAGGGCGGTGGGTCCACCGAGCGCAGCGTCGATGGTGTGGTCGATCTCGGAGCGGATCGCGGCTTGGCGGCAGCCGGGGAATCGGCAGTGCTGGTCGCGGGCGCGCAGGTAGCGGCGTTGCGGCCAGGGGGTGCGGTACCGGTCGACGGCGAGCACGGTGCCTTCGACCGGGTCGGTGAGCACTCTCGCCCACGAGGGAGCGTGGGTGGCGAGCAGGCGGGCGGTGTCGGCGTCGATCGGGGAGCGGCCGACGAGGTCGGCGGGGCCGTCGTCGTCGCCGAGGAGGGTGAGGGCGGGGACGATCACCTGCACCTGCGCGCGGATCGCACCGAGCGGCCCGGGCGCATCGCCGGTGGCGGTGGGGTCGAGGGCGGGGGCACCGGCCAGCAGCAAGTCGGCGAACACGTCGGCGCGCACTTCGTCGATCCGGCGGGTGTCGTCGTCGCCGCGCTCGCGCGCGTCGACGATGATCTGGGCTTGCTGGGTGAGGCGGTCGAAGATGCCGTCGGCGATGACGGTCGGAACCGTCGCGATCACGTCGCTCATGCCGTCGCGACCCGGGATGACGCGCACGCAGCGGCTCCTGGCGGCGTCGCGGTGCCGGTCGGTGAAGGAGCGTTCGGCGAACCGTTCCGCGAGGATCTCGAGCCCCGCTTTCACCCGGTTCGGGGTGTCTTTCTCGCATCGCGCGATCGCTTCGGCCTCGAACCGCTCGCGCGCCTCGGCGGGCACGACGCACCCGGCGTCGACGATGACCCGCACGTGCCCGCGGGTGATGCGGCCGTCTTCCCACGCGGTGAGCGTTGCGGGGTAGTCCTCGACCACGGTGCGCGCCTCATCGATGCGCCGCTGCACCGTGCGATCGGACGCGCGCAGGATGCCACTCAGCTCAGCCGCGATCGACCGCAGCGCCATCTCGTGCGCCTTCACAGACTGCGTCGCGCCCGCAGCCTGCCCCTCGGCCAGCTGCCCCGCCCGCGCAAACCACCGCAGCTGAGCGACCTCGGCCTGGCGGAGCGTGGCATCCACACTCTCTACTCCCGCGACGATCTGCGCCAGCTCGGCGACATCGCCGTCGCTGCCGAACCCCGCCGAAGTATCGTTCATACTTTCGATAGTACGAAGGGGGTCCGACATCGGGGTCGGGCTTCGCCGACGGTCGCGACCGATGGGATTTCAGTGGATGTCGTTTCCAGAGTCTGATTGGACAGCCGTCGCCGCGCGCGCTCAAGATTGGACTTGGGTTCCCGCGGAGTCTGCCGAGGTAGCGACGGCGGCATTCTGAAGCTACTTCAGACAAGTCCGTGAATAGAATGCCTGATCAAAGCTGGTCCTCGATGGTCAGCTAGTCCATCGCCCGCGTCTTCGGAGCGGCGCAGCCCACCCGTTGAGATCGGCTGGCCTCATGGCGCTGTCGCGCGCCGGAGCTGCTGCGCTCTGACTGCGGCGTGGCGGGTCCTCACCGGGGCCCCGCCGCGGGTCCATCGGGAGCTGGGGGCAGAATGCGCATAGGATCACTGAGCGAAGGAGGGACCATGCGGACTGATCTCACCTTCCCCAATCCCAAGGTGACGTCAGGCGCGGGAAACCAGGACTCCTGGTACCGCTACTACGCCGGTTATTCCTCCGCATTTGTGAAGTACTCGCTCGAGACCCTCGCGCCGAGCGCTCGCACGGTGCTGGACCCGTGGAACGGGAGTGGAACAACGACGGTCGTGGCGGCTGGGCGCCGTCAGGCCGCGTTCGGTTTCGATGTCAACCCGGTCACGGTTGTGATCGCTCGAGCACGGCTGTTGGGTGCGGGCGTCCAGGGCTCGATTAACGCACTTGCGGCGGATGTGGCTGGCCACGCCCATCCAGTGAGGATGACTGACGACCCCCTGAGGTTCTGGTTCTCGCCTGACTCCGCGGCCCAGCTCCGCGCACTCGAACTGAGCATTCGGCGCCTACTCATCGACAGCGCGGCGACCGATGAGGTCCTCCAGGATGTGAACTCCTTGAGCTCGCTCGCGTCCTTCTTCTACACCGCACTTTTCCGGACAGTTCGAGCGCTGGCCTCACCAACATCGGGGACGAACCCGACCTGGTGGAAACGGCCCGCGGCGGGCGCCGCACTGCGGATCCCGAAGAAGGTGATTATCGAGCGATTCCGGGCGGCGGCGGCTGAACTCGCCCAGGGCCTGCATCGCGAAGCATTCGATACGCGCACGTCGGTCAAGCTCGCTGTTGGCGACAGCAGGCACCTTCCGCTCTCGGACGACGAAGTCGGTGCGGTCGTCACTTCCCCTCCGTACTGCACTCGGATGGACTACGGCATTGCGACCCGGCCGGAGCTTGCCGTACTGCGGTTCGAAGAGGCCGATCTCTCCTACTTGCGCGGGGCAATGGTTGGCACGCCCACTATCACCGGCGAGGATCAGGATGATGACTCGCTCGGGGCCGAAGCATCCGCGTTCCTCCGGAAAGTCCGCGAGCACCCGTCGGCCGCCTCGCAGGGCTACTACACGAAGTACTTTCGGCAGTATTACGCCGCCATGGATGCCTCACTGAAGGAGCTGCGCCGAGTCATGGCGCCCGATGCGCCGCTGGTGATGGTCGTGCAAGACGGGTATTACAAGAACGTTCATAACGACGTCCCTGGCATCATCGCCGACATTGCGCGCGCCCACGACTTCTCGCTCGAAGCGCGACAAGACTTCCACATCAGTCGCACCATCGGAGGCATGAACCCGAGCTCGCGCCAGTATCGGAAAGATTCCAGCGCAATCGAAAGCGTGGTAGTTCTCCGATAAACGTGGCAAACATGGAAAAGCGTGGTACCGTGAGTTTATGAATGGTCCCATGCGAACAGTGCTCGACGCCATAGACGCGGCGAACGCGCGTGTTCGCGATGCGCTCTCCGTCGGTCGGATGGATGCAGTGCCCGACTTGATGGCGGAGGTTGAGGAGCTTGAGAAGCAGCGTGCTTTGCTCCTGCGCGAAATGACGCGCCCGCCTGTCGCGGAGGTTCCGTTCTCTCCGGGCCCGTCGTTGCGGGTCAAGGTGATCTCCACGCTGAGACTGGTGCAACGTCCGCTCGCGGCTCGGTTCGTCACCCAGATTGCGCGTGCGCGATTTGACTACGTGATCGACACGAGCGCGCTGGCCTCGATGCGGCGCGACGAGCTGCGGAGCTACCGCGCATATGCCGAGAACCCGCACGGCGCGCAGAGCAAGACGCAGCTGGTCGTGCCGGCGCTCAGTTTCGACCGCTACACGCCAGTGCGCGGCGTGCTCGCCCTGAGCGATTGGGACATGAGTCGCCGACTTATCGGCCCCGCGTCGCCACGCGTGGATGTGATGCTGGCGACGCAAACGCTCACGAGGCTCGTTCTCGACAATCCGCAAGCGCCGTGGGCGCCCGCCGTTGACAAGCTCGTGGTCACCATCGGACGGTCCCTCATGCCGTTCATCGGCCGCGCTGCGTCGCCGACCATGCGTGAGGTCGACGCTGCAGTCATCGCCGAGCTGGAGGCTATCGAGCCAGAGGACCGCGAAGAACGTGCAGCAGCTACCGCCCGCGCGCGGGCTCAATTGACAGGCGAACAGCAACTGTTCGGAGTAGCGGCGCTGGGGGCCGTCGGGAGGCGGGTTTCATGATGGACAGTCTCAACCGACTGCGGGGCGGATTTCCCGAGGTGCGGCTCACCGCACGTCGGGTCGCAGCGGTGGTAGAAGCGCCCGGGTGTGACCGTCGAGCCATCCTCGATGGCGCCGGCGTCGACACCACGAAGCTGGCGGGGCTGGTGACAGGGGTTCTCGACCGACAGTCACCCCAAGCGATGAGCCGCGCCGCGCAGTTCCAGCGAGTTCTCGAGAACCACGAGCATGCGCAGATCCTCGCCCTGGGGCGTCAGCACCTCGGACTCGAGCTGGCCGAGGTGCGCAAGCGCGACATGTCCGAGGTTGCAGACGGTGCCCAGCTGGGGTCGAAGGAGACCCTTCGTGGGCGGATGACGCGCCAGCACATCCGACACATCCTCGACGGCGATCCGAACGCGCTCAACATGCTGATCAACCCGGCCACACCGCTCCGGGTCGGTCCTCGCGTCGCGTGGCTCGAACAAGACGCTCTCGCGTTCGCCGAAGCTGGGCAGCTGAATCTCGTCATGGTCAAGACGTTCGACTATCTCGATGGAGAAGCCGACCCCGCAAAAGTAGGACAAACCGCGCGCGAGGCGGCCGCGCACATTCTCAGCCTGCAGGAACTTGCCGAAGACCTCGGCTATCCCCGCGACCGGGTTGGTACCAAGGTCCTGCTCATCCTGCCCTCAGGTCTTACTTTCCGGCCTGCCGGTCTGCTCGTCGATGTGTCGCAGCAGGTCGCTCGACTGCAACGCCGACTCGCCCACGTGCCCGACGTCGAAGCACTCGTGGCCGATCTTGGCATCGACCTGAGCCTCCCGAGCTACGGTTCCCGCGTTCCGCGCACAAATGAGCTTGTGCAGAACGCGCGCAACGTGATCGACCGCCTGCCCTTCCGCTTTGGGGATGGCTGCCAGCAGTGCCCGATGTTCCGAATCTGCCGTGACGAGGCGCAGGATGCACGTTCTACCGCTCGGCTCGGCTCCGCCGTCGCAGGCGCATGCGGTGAGGTGGCATCCGTCGACGACGCGCTCGCGCTCGCCCACGGCGCTCAGACGCCGGCCTCACTGTCGGAACACGCTCTGGCAGCCATGCTCCAGCGCGCGGCTGCTGCGCATGCGCGAGCGACGGAGGCAGCCTGATGGACACGCTCGACGCGTACCAGGCGCTGCTCGCCGCGCAGACGGAGAAGGCCGTCCCCATAACTCTTCACCGGCACACTCATCTCGTGGAGCGACCGTTCGCGGTCGTCGGCTACCACCTCGCCGGGGATGCGGGCGCGCCCCTCGCGTTCATGTTTGGCGACAAGCCTGACCCTGACGCCGCCACGGTCATCGCGATCCCCGAGCCGCGTAACCGCGCTGAGCGCTTCGACGCTCTCGCCCGCTTCGGGGCGGCGCTGAACGACTACCTCGACTCCTGCGGACTTGAGGAGGCTGACGGACCCCAACTGATGCTCGCCAACCCCGCCACAGCACAGTGGCTACTCGGCGTCGTTGCTCGGTGGACGCGCAACCTCCAGACGGAAGGCGAGTTCGCTGTAGCCGAGTCTGTGCCCACCGCGGGCAAGAATTTGTCCGCCTTGCGGGACATCATGATCACGCCGGGTTCGAGCATGGTCTACATTGCCACCGATGTTCTCACCCTCCACTTCAAGACCGGGCAGCTTCCGGCTGAGGACCTCAACCTCGCCGCGCTGCTGGGATGGGTGGATCCCCCGTCGGGTCTCACCGGTCCGCAGGCGGCCCGTCGCGGAGAGCAGCAACCGCCCGCCGGGCCGCTGACCGACCCCAACTGGGACGCGGAGTATCTGGAGGGATTCAGCAAGCGGTGGCGAGCCACGTCGTCGGGCACTCGCGACACATACAGGCGGCTCTACGAACAGCAACTGCGCGAACAGCTCCTTCCCGCGTGGAACGACCTGTGGCGCAGTCGCACGATCATCGAGGGCACAACGCCGTCCGATCACGCGGCACAGCGTTATCGGGACGATCTGGACTCGCGGACGGCTCACCTCCTGCGCATGGGATCGCCCGATGGTGCGCGATTCCGCACTATCCCTCGCCCCACGGACAGTGCCGTCACCCTCTCCCGCCATGAGGACCGCCAACAGACCCTGGAGGCGCAGATGGCCCAAAGCGACCGACTGGTGCTCGCGCGGTACGCAAGCAAGGGGGAAATTCTCGACGGCACTGTCACGGCCGCGAACCTCACCGCCAAAGACGGACGTAAGCTACGGCCACGGCTGACGATCTCGCCTATCCTGGCGTGCGATCTCGGGCCGGGGGATGAGCTCCACCTCCACTCGCTCCCGGACGTTCGCCTCGAGGTGATCGGCACGGTGCGTGCCGACGCCTTCGACCCGGTTGAGGTCATGGTGGTCGGCGGCGCGAATCAGCCTGCACGAGTGGGCCGGCTTCCCCGGGTCGGAGACCCCCTTCTCGCGAGCAGGCTCACGGAGGCCGGCTTCTATCGTGTTGAGAAGCTCGCAACAGTGCCGTGGACCCATGATCTGGAGGCGTCATGAACCCCGCCGACGCCTCGCGCTCTGCCGTCGAAGCGATATGGGACTCAGTGGGGTCCGGGCCGCGAGCCACCGTGGTTGACAGCCCTCCCGGCGCCGGAAAGTCCACTCTCGTCCGCGAACTCGCGCGCCGCCAGGCCGCCACTGGGGTGCGGGTGCCGGTGGCGGCTCAGACAAATCATCAGGCCGACGACCTCGTCCGAGGGTTCGTTGCTGATGGGCTCGCCGGTGGCCTTACCATCGGGCGTCTGCACTCCGGGACTTACGTCATGCCGTCGGACATCGCAGGGCTCCCCGGTATCGCAGGATCACAACGCCTCAACGACCTCACTGGGTGTGACATCATCGTCGCGACCGGTGCCAAGTGGGCGACGGTGGAGGCCCCCGAACCATGGCCGCTGGTCATCGTTGACGAGGCATACCAGATGCGTTCGGATGCCTTCTTGCATATGGGTCGCATCTCGACGCGTCTGCTGCTCGTGGGCGATCCTGGCCAGCTCGATCCGTTCACCAGTGCCGACGACCGGTACTTCCGGGGCCGCCCCGTCCCGAGCACCGGAAACGCGGCCTCAACCATCCTGCGGACCCACCCGAATTCTTCGCAGATCACGCTGCCGGTGTCGTGGCGATTGGATGAGCGCGCGGCGCCGGTCATCTCCGACGCCTTTTACCTCCGACCTTTCGAAGCCGGGCAGGCTCCCGGAACACGCGCCCTGACGTTTCCGCTCGCTGCGATGAACCGTGACGTGCAGCGGACAGTCTTGCAAGCTGCCAGCACTGGTTGGGCCTTCGTCGAGCTCGAGGCGGCTTTGATGCCCGAAGTTGACCTCGAGATCGCGGAGACCATCGGCGACGTAGTGCGCGAGTTGCTGGCCAGGGGTGGGACGCTCCGCGACGGCGAGGCAATCGGGACCCTCCGCGCATCTCAGATCGCTGTCGGAGTGGCGCATAACTCCCAGAAGTCCGCGGTAGTCGGCCAGGTGCGGCGTGTCTGCGCGGAGCTCGGTTTGCCCCTCGACAGCGTCGTCGTGGATACCGCGAACCGCCTGCAGGGGCGTGAGTTCGCGGTGGTCATAGTCTGGCACCCGCTATCGGGACGCCGAGATGCCACCGAGTTCCACGCAGATGCCGGGCGGCTGTGCGTGCTCACGAGCCGGCATCGCCATGCGTGCATCGTCGTGGGGCGAGCGGGGATCGAGGAGCAGCTCGACACGTTCCCCGACAACGAGGACGTCTGGCTCAACGAGAATGTGAGCACCGTCGACGGGATTCAGGCGCAGGCGAAATTTCTCAACCACTTGCTCCGTCATAAGGTAGCCTGACTCACCGCCACACGACAGCGGGTACACCATCCGCGACGCGCACCCAGCGGGCGTAGTCGAGATCTGCCGGATCCTCGACGATGCGTCCGAGCTCCACATGTGGCTCCCGATACGTGAAGTCATACATCTGCCAAGGGACCGGACTCGACGTCTCCCATTCCTCTTGGATACGTTTCCGCATGCGCATCCGCGCCTCTTGAATGTCGGACGTGCCGACGACGATACCGCCGCCGTGGTCGAACAACTGGACTTGGATCTCTGATTTGCTCACACCACCGTTATGCGCGGTGTGAAACCCATCGGTGTGACGCCGGAGGTCGTGGTCGTCGTCCACTTCATCTCCGGTGTTGAGACTTCGTTGACGATCACGAGAGGCCTCCGAGCATCCCGAACTGCATCAAGCCCCGCGGGTCGAGAACACCCGGCATCCGGCAGGAACCCAGCTAACGAATCGTTGGAGCCGAACCCACGCGAGCAGCGACGTTTCGGGTCGGCACCGCCCTGAGTTCGCTGTGTGGATAGTTCCTGCGTTAAGCCGCGTACATGTCGGATGCAGGCCCACTACTCGCGTAGGGCTTGGAGGAGTGGGTGGCGCTGGGTATAATTTCACGTGAGGAACGGACGTCTTGCTTGTCAAGGCTACGAACTGACCGCACTATCGCAACGCTTGAGACTTGTCAGCATGGTCTCTGAGCTGAGGCATAGACCGATGAGGTATACACCTAGCTTGCTAGGCGAAAAGCGGAAGGTATGAGTGTCTGACTGTTTCTCGCGTGACCCCGGCGACGACCGGGGCGGTATTTCAACGCGCGAGGAGTTTGGCATGATCGCTTCAATGAGAGAGCAAGAGGAGCCCAATTCCGGCTCCAAGGTCAACATGACCGACGCTAACCATCCATCGAAGTCAGGAAGCCAAACGCCTCGCCTCACGACTTCAAGCGTGACTGCCGGGGACGAGCGTGTCTCGCCCCGGCAGTTCACGGCTGAGGACGTAGTTGAACTGGCGGCGCGCGCCGTTTCGGATCTGCATGACCGGGGGCGGGTGACTCGTGCCGCGGGAGTCTCAGCGCATATGCGTCGACTTGAGCCCACATTCTCGCTTGAGGTAACGCCCTTCAGCACCTTCCGGGAGGTTGTCGAGGCAACAGTGGCAGCTGGCCTGATTACGTCGCGGCGTGGTGCGGATGATGTCGAGCTGCGTCCGGCAGGTCCCACGACGGCCCGGGTCCGCCTTGGGTCGACTCTTCGTCGTGATCTCTGGCGCGCCTTTGTGAACTGGAACCCCGAGGTGACATATTCCTATGACCGGCGGAGCAGATTGACGGGGATCGCGACGGACCCGCTGCCCGAGGGTGTCGTTACCGTCTCCGCGCCATCGCGCGAGCAGCGCATTGATTGGATGAGGCAGTTCGCGAGCGATCTGCCCGATTCGGACACGAAGGATGCGCTTGAGGCGGGTCTGCGCACGGAAGATCCAGCTGCGGGCTTCAACGCGGCCGTTCGCGAAGTTCCGACGGTTGAGCGCCGGTGGAAAAAGTCGTTCCGCGCCAATACTCTCGCCGCCGCTAACCGCTGGGCCAGCGACAACGGAATCGCGCGGAGTGACATCTATCTGGAGGCTGCGCCCTCCCCAGCTGCGGATGCGCCGGTGCGCACGAGCTACGCATCTGCGCTCGTGGATCCCAGCCGCGACGCGGGCCAGAGGGAGCGCATCCTCGAAGTGCTCAGCACTCTTCCCCTGCACGAACTTCTAAAGCTGCGGATTCCGCTCGAATACATGCTGGGGTGATTCCATGGCCGCGGTAGACATCCGCGTGCCTGTCGGAGCGCCTCTGATTCTGACCGGCACTCCGCCCGTTGGTGAGCGATGGCATCCCCTTGGTGCTGGCGTCAAGCGCAAGAAGGCCTACCCTTCGATGACATTCGGTCCGCTCGCGCTTCCCGCCAGCGGACCATCCCTCGACTATCTCCGAGCGATGCTCATCGAACCGATCCCCGGGCTGCCTCAACATCTGACCACGGAGGCATGGAAGGCTCTCCTCTCATCCGCACCTCTAGTAGCGGACGCCCCACTCGACGAAGATGGTGGCGCGGAACTGTTTGGATCGGTCGCGGGTGGTCGGCTTCGCCGTGTGGTCCTTGGCGCCGTGCTAGAGGACGGTTCTGCGGCTGGGCAGCGTCTGGGTGCGGTTGCCCAGCTTTCAGTGTTGCTCGAAGCTGATGACAATGTCCCTCGTGATGCTCGACTCAGGGTGGACTGGGTGCCGAGCACGCGGGGAATGCTCGCAGCGTTCGACAAGATCCCCGGTCTCGTCATCGGAGAACCCGATGGCCCGCGCGTAACGGTGCTGCTCTCGGAGTATCACGCGTTGATGGATCCGCGCCTCCCTGAAGCCATCGAACGAACCGGGCGAATGGCTGGACTGAAAACAGTCGTTCACTCGATGAGCGGCTCAATGTTTGGGAACATCAGTGACATCGTGATGAAGACGCCGCCCTCTCACCTCATTCTGGCGGGAGCGGATCTGCCGCGTAGTCTTGGTGATCGGTTTGCTGCGGACCGCGGACCCAACCGTCTTCATCACCTCCGTTCCGAAGCGCCGGCAGAGTTGCTTGAGACCCTTCGAGAGCAATTGGCAGTCTTCGCTGGAGTGGGCCCGGGACTGACCTCTCACGTAGTAGAAGCCGCGCCCGCCGGACGGCCTGTGATGCCATTGAGCGGGGCAGCCGAGAGCGTGTCAAATGGTGTGTGTAAGGGGCCGGGTCTCCTTACGAAAGGAAACACACTGTTGGCTATCGATAGGGCGTCGCGTGAAGAGCGACGTAAGGCTCAGGCGGAGGG
>NZ_JAAGRY010000019.1 GCF_015707995.1 Microbacterium paulum | reverse complement strand
ATCGAGGTTATTTGGCATTTGACAAGTGCACGCTGTTGAGTTCTCAAGGATCGGACGCTCCCCCCACAACACCTCACGGCATCCCAGAAGGGCAACTTCTCTACCTTACACTTCGTGTTTCGCTTGTCAAATCGGCGTTTCCGACCGAAGTCAGACGCGATGACTCGCTTGTCACGAAGCTAGATCGTTTGCTCAGCGTTTCGGCTTTACGCCAGCCCGCCGGGCAACTTCACTATCCTATCCCTCTCGCCCGACTGTGTCAAATCAGCTGTTCGCGACGATCTCGCGTCTGCGACAGCTCTCAACGACAGACTTCGATGAGCGGGATCCCATCCTAGACCAGAAGGTCTTGTTTTCTCTAGCGAGAAGTTCGAGATGGGGTGGTCCTCCACTTGAGGGGGCGAGGCCTCTCGGCCGTTTCGCTCTTCCCTGTGGGGCGAACAAGTAATATCCTGCCGCGATCACTGGGATCGGACAAATCCGGCTTGCATCCCGGGCGTGTCGCGCAGGACGGCCCCCGCTCCGAAGAGCGGGGGCCGTCGTCTGTCGTGTGGCGCTGCTTACTGGGCAGCCTTCACGATGTCGAGGAGGGTCGGGTTGTTGGCATACGCCTCAGCCGCGTTCTCCTTGGTGACGATGACCGGCTTGAGCAGGTACGCGGGAACGACCTTCACGCCGTTGTCGTACTGCTCGGTGTCGTTGACGTCGACCTCTTCGCCCTTCTGCAGCTGACCGATCATCTTGATGGTCTGCTCGACCAGGAGCGAGGTGTCCTTGTTGATCGTCGAGTACTGCTCACCGGCCATGATCGACTTCACCGACTCGACCTCGGAGTCCTGACCGGTGACGGTGAAGGTCGAGATGTCCTTACCAGCCGCCTTCACCGAGGTGATGATGGCGCGGGCGAGGGTGTCGTTCGGCGAGAGCACGCCGTCGATGGTCGCGGAGGTGTAGTTCGCCGTCAGCAGCGAGTCCATGCGACTCTGCGCGTTCTCGGCCTTCCAGCCCTGCGTCGCCGTCTGCTGGATGTCGGTCTGACCCGAGACCACCTTGAGCGTGCCGTCGTCGATCTTCGGCTGCAGCACCTTCATCGCGCCGTTGAAGAACACCGCCGAGTTGGCGTCGTCGGGTGAGCCCGAGAAGAGCTCGATGTTCCACGGCGCTGCGTGGCCCGAGCGCTTCGCCAGCCCGTCGAGCAGGGCCTGGCCCTGCAGCTCGCCGACCTTGAAGTTGTCGAACGCGACGTAGTAGTCGACGTTCGGCGTGTTCTCGATCAGCCGGTCGTACGCGATGATCTTCACACCGGCATCCGCGGCCTGCTGAAGCTGCGTACCGAGCTGCTTGCCGTCCTTGGCACCGATCACGATGACCTTCGCACCGTTGGTGATCATCGCCGAGATCTGGTTCTGCTGCTCGGCGACCGTGTTGGATGCCGGGGCGTACTGCACGTCGCCCTTGAAGCCGGCCGACTTCAGGCCGTCTTCGAAGAGCTTGCCCGCGAGCACCCAGTTCTCGGAGGTCTTGTCGGGCAGGGCGATGCCGATCGTCGCGTCGGAGGCGAACCCGGCCGCGGCCGACTCGGAGGCGCCGGTGTCGCCGCCGCGCCCACCCGAGCTCGAGCATCCCGTGAGGGCGAGAGCGGTGACGGCGGCAACCGCCGCCGCCGCGAGTGCGATTCTCTTCATTGATTCATCACTTTCTGTTGTGGGTATCTCTTGGTGTGGCAGCGCGCGAGGGCTACTGCCGGGGAAGGTCGGCCGGAAGGCTCGACTCGTTGGAGACCGACGTCGGGGCGACGGCGGGCACGGTTTCGGGGAGGGCGGCCTTCGTGTCCTTGTCGCCGGAGTCCTTGCCACCGAAGTTGCGCATGAACAGGCCGATGATCGACGGACCGCCGCGACGCTTGCTGATGACGTCGATCGCGACGGCGAGCAGCAGCACGAGACCCTTCGTGATCGAGATGGCGTCGGCACCCGCACCGATCAGTTGCAGGCCGTTGTTGAGGAACGCCATCACGAGACCGCCGATGATCGATCCGATGACCGTGCCGATGCCGCCCGAGACGGCGGCGCCGCCGATGAAGACCGCGGCGATGGCATCCAGCTCCCAGCCGTTGCCGTCTTGCGGGCCCGACGCCGTGGCGCGACCGACGTAGATCATGCCGGCGACGGCGGCGAGGATCGACATGTTCATCATCACGAGGAAGTCGACGCGACGGTCTTTGACACCCGACAGCGCGGCGGCCATGCGGTTGCCGCCGACGGCGTAGATGTGCCGACCGAAGACGGTGCGGTTCGTGATGAACGAGTAGACCACCACGAGGACGAGGAGGATCACGCCCGAGATGGGGAAGCTCGTGCCGGGGCGCCCGGTGGCGAACAGCCAGGCCGCCCAGAGGATCGCGGCCGACAGCAGCACGACCTTCACACCCGACACCCACAGCGGCGCGGGCTCGACGCCGATGCGCTGCTGCTGACGGCGCAGCCGGTACTCGTTGTAGAACACCCAGCCGACACCGATCAGGCCGAGCAGCATCGTCAGCACGTTGAAGTTCACCGCGATGGGGAGCTCGGGCAGGTAGCCGGAGCCGATGAAGCTGTACTCGGGCGGCACCGGCGTGGTCGTCGACTGGCCGATCCACTGGTTGCCACCGCGGAAGATCAGCATGCCGGCCAGGGTCACGATGAACGCGGGAACCCCGACGTAGGCGACCCAGAACCCCTGCCATGCGCCCACGAGCGCGCCGACCACCAGGCCGATGCCGATCGCGACGGGCCAGGGCACCTGCCAGTCATCCATCGACTTCGCGACGATGATGCCGACGAAGGCGGCCACCGAGCCCACCGACAGATCGATGTGACCGAGGATGATCACCATCACCATGCCGATCGCGAGGATCAGGATGTAGGACTGCTGGCTGACGACGTTGATGAGGTTCTGCGGCGAGAGCGTCGTGCCGTTCGTCCAGATCTGGAACACCACGATGATCGCGATCAGCGAGAACAGGATGCCGAATTGGCGCAGCGACGACGTGCCGCCGCCGAACATCTTCTTCAGGTCGGCGATGCCGCCGTTGCTTTTCGAGGGAACCGTCTCGGTGGTCATCGCTGTGCTTTCTGTCGTACGGAGGTCATGCTGCGCATGAGGTTCTCGGGGGTCGCCTCCGAGACCGGCAGATCATCGGTGATCTGCCCCTCGAAGATCGTGTAGATGCGGTCGGAGATGCCCAGGAGCTCGGGCAGTTCGCTCGAGATGAGGATCACGCCTTTCCCCTGCGCGGCGAGCTGCTGGATGATCGTGTAGATCTCGTACTTCGCCCCGACGTCGATGCCGCGCGTGGGCTCGTCGAGGATCAGCAGATCGGGATCGGTGAACATCCACTTGGCCAGCACGACTTTCTGCTGGTTGCCGCCGGAGAGCTTCGCGACGCCCACGTCGACCGACGGCGTCTTGATGCGAAGACGCTTGCGGTAATCATCGGCGACATCGCTCTCGGTGTAGGCGTCGATCACGCCGCGCGGGGCGACCTTCGACAGCTTCGCCGACACGATCGAGCGCTTGATGGTGTCGAGCAGGTTCAGCCCCAGAACCTTGCGGTCTTCGCTCACGTAGGCGAGACCGTGGTCGATGGCCGACTGCACGTCTTTCAAGACGATCTCTTCGCCGTCTTTGATGAGCGTGCCCGAGAGGTACTTGCCGTAGGAGCGGCCGAAGACACTCATCGCGAGCTCGGTGCGCCCGGCGCCCATGAGCCCGGCGAGGCCGACGATCTCGCCGCGACGGACGACGAGGTTCGAGCCCTTCGCGACGAGCCGCTCGGGAACCTGCGGGTGCTGCACCCACCAGTCGCGCACCTCGAAGAACACCTCGCCGATGTGCGGCGTGCGGTCGGGGAACCGGCTCTCGAGCGACCGGCCCACCATGCCGCGGATGATGCGGTCTTCGTCGACGCCGCCGGCGTTCACGTCGAGCGTCTCGATCGTGCGGCCGTCGCGGATGATCGTGATCTCGTCGGCGATCTGCTCGATCTCGTTGAGCTTGTGGCTGATGATGATCGACGTGATCCCCTTGCCCTTGAGCGAGAGGATGAGGTCGAGCAGGTGCTGCGAGTCGTCTTCGTTCAGCGCCGCGGTCGGCTCGTCGAGGATGAGGAGCTTGACCTCTTTCGAGAGCGCCTTCGCGATCTCGACGAGCTGCTGCTTGCCGACGCCGAGGTGCTTGATCTGCGTGTCGGGATCTTCGCGCAGACCGACGCGGGCCAGCAGGTCGAGGGCGCGCAGTCGGGCCTGCGACCAGTCGATCACTCCCCCGCGCTCGATCTCGTTGCCGAGGAAGATGTTCTCGGTGATCGACAGCTCGGGGATCAGCGCGAGCTCCTGGTGGATGATCACGATGCCAGCCTGCTCGCTCGCGCGGATGTCTTTGAACTCGACGACCTCGCCGCGGAACCAGATCTCTCCGTCGTACGTGCCGTACGGGTAGACGCCCGAGAGCACCTTCATGAGCGTCGACTTGCCGGCGCCGTTCTCACCGCAGATCGCGTGCACTTCGCCGGCAGCCACCGTGATCGACACGTTGCTGAGCGCCTTGACACCCGGGAACTCTTTGGTGATGGAGCGCATCTCCAAGATCGGGACTGCGTCCGTCATCGTGCGCGACCTCCTCGTCGTGTGCTGTCGTCCGGTATCGGACCGCTAGATGTGACCGTTCACATTGCTTGATCATCGTGCACCTTCGACGGCGCCGTGTCAATCGGCGCGAAGCGCTGTTATCGGCCCGTTATGGAACGGTCAGCGGCCGGGCGACGGAGCAGGCGCCGATGAGTCGCGTACGACCAGGCGCGGCACGACATCGGATGCCTCCGGAGCCGCTTCCGCCGCCTCGGGGGCAGTCGACGGTGCACCGATCGCGTCGAGCAGCGCGCGGACCGCGCGCTCGCCGAGACCCGTGAAGTTCTGGTGCACGGTCGTCAGCGGCGGCCACCCGTGGCGGGCGAGCGGGATGTCATCGAAGCCGACGACGCTGAGCTGGCGGGGAAGGTCGACCCCCACGTCGCGGAACCCGTGCAGCAGCCCCAGCGCCATGGAATCGTTCGCGGCGAACACGGCGGTGAAGTCGAGCCGCCTCGACAACTCGATCGCGGCGCGATAGCCGAAGTCTCCCGTCCAGTCGCCGAGGATCGGCGGACGGGTGGGCAGATCGGCGTCGGAGAGTGCGTGCAGATAACCGCGCATGCGGCTCTCGGCCTCGATCCAGTCCTGCGGGCCGGCGACGTGCAGGATCTCGACGTGACCGAGCGAGATCAGGTGTTCGGTGACCATGCGCGCACCGTGCACCTGGTCGTCGGCGAGTTCGGCGATGCCGCGCTCGGCCGAGTGCAGTCCGAGATAGGGCACGTCGACGTCGAGTTCGGCGAGAACGTCGAACACGCGCACCTGCGGGGCGTGCACGATGATGCCCTCGACCGACTGGCGGCGCAGATGCTCGACGGCGGCGCGGATCGTCTCGGGACGGGTGTCGCTCAGGTAGGCGGAGGTCACCCAGTAGCCGCGTTCGCGTGCGGCGTCTTCGAGGGCGGCCAGGCTCGAGGTCGGCCCGTACTCGCCGCGCGAGCCGAGGACGACGCCGAGCGTGCGCGAGCGACTCGTGACGAGCGCTCGCGCCGCCTGGTTCGGCCGATAGCGGAGCTCGGCCATGGCGTCGAGCACCCGCTGCTTCGTGGCGGGACGGATCGAGGGGTGGCCGTTGAGCACGCGCGAGACGGTCTGGTACGAGACGTCGGCAGCGCGCGCGACGTCGCGGATGCTCGCGGTGCGCGTGCGTTCCTCGCCTGCCGTCACCCTGCCCTCGCCTTCGATGTGCACGTTCACATTACCGCTCGCGGTGCGCGCGGGCGTCACGCCCGGGCGCCGCGGCGGCGCACCAGCACGATGACGAGGCAGAGCACGAGAGTCAGCACACCCCACACCGCGCACGCGGGAGGCAGCACACGGTAGGCGAGGTGCTGCGCCGTCCACGATGCGGTGAGCGGGCCGTAGACGGCGAGCCCGATCAGCCACGCGACGACGAGGGCGATCGGGAGCGACACCCACCACGCGCGGCGCACTCCGGGCGGCAGAACGCGGGCGACGGATGCCACGGGCGCACGCCGCGAGAGCCAGCGCGCACCGTACACCGCGAGGATCACGAGGGCGACGATGCTCGAGCCGTGCTGCAGCCACTTGTAACCAGGCAACGGACCCCATTGATCGGTCAGCGCCGGGATCAGCCGCAACCCCCAGCGGTCCTCGTGCGTGAAGGCATCCCACGCGATGTGCGAGAGCACGCCGAGAAGGAGAGAGACCGCGACGAGCAGCGCGACGACGAGGCGCGAACGCGTCCGCGCTCCCCCGCCGGTGCGCCCGAAGGCGGGCGGGCCGTCCCACTCCGCCGGCAGTCTCCGCGCCAGCGCGTCGGGCGAGAGCTCGCGCACCGCCGGCCGCAGCACCGCGTACCAGAGGGCGAGGAGCCCCAGCGCGATCACCGTCGACAGCAGCACGTTCGTGTGCGTCGCCTGATACGTGAGCGGCGTGCTACGGAGGAAGAGCGGCAGATCGGGGGTCATCGCCCCGATCGCGATCGCCGCGGGGACGAGCGGCGTGCGTACGAACGGCAGCGCGACGACCGCGTGCGAGGGGGTGAACGGCACGCGGTCAGCCGACGAAGAGGCCCGCGAGGGTCTTCTTGCCGCGGCGCAGCACCGACACCCCACCGGGCAACGCGCCGGTCACGACCGCGTCTTCACCCTCGACCTTGGCTCCATCGAGCGAGACGCCGCCCTGGGCGATCGCGCGTCGCGCCTCGGAGAGACTCGCGACGAGACCCGTGTCGACGAGCGCCTGCACCACCGGCGTGCCCGCCGCGACCTCGGCGTGCGGAAGCTCCTCCAGGGCGCTCCGCAGCGTCGCCGCATCGAGCGTCGTCAGATCGCCCGCGCCGAAGAGGGCCTCGGATGCCGCGATGACGGCATCCGCGGCATCCTCACCGTGCACGAACGCCGTGACCTCGCGCGCCAGACGCTTCTGCGCGGCGCGACGGAACGGCTCGGACTCGACGAGCGCCGCGTACTGGTCGATCTCGGCGCGCGTGAGGAAGGTGAACACCTTGAGACGGTCGACGACGTCGGCGTCGGTCGTCGACAGCCAGAACTGGTACATGCGGTACGGGCTGCACATCGCGGCATCGAGCCAGATCGCGTTGCCCTCGCTCTTGCCGAACTTCGTGCCGTCGCTGTTGGTGATCAGCGGTGTGCCGATCGCATGCACCCCGACGCCTTCGACGCGGTGGATGAGGTCGACACCGCTCGTGAGGTTGCCCCACTGGTCCGATCCGCCGGTCTGCAGCACGCACCCGTACTGCCGGTGGAGCTCGAGGAAGTCCATGCCCTGCAGGATCTGGTAGCTGAACTCGGTGTAGCTGATGCCGGCCTCGGAGTTGAGGCGTGCCGACACGGCGTCTTTCTTCAGCATCGTGCCGACGCGGTAGTACTTGCCGATGTCACGCAGGAAGTCGATCGCCGACAGCGGAGCCGTCCAGTCGAGGTTGTTCACCATGCGGGCGGCGTTCTCGCCCTCGAAGCTGAGGAACCGTTCGACCTGCGAACGCAGGTACCCCACCCACTCGGCGACGGTGTCTTTCGTGTTGAGGGTGCGCTCGGCGGTCGGGCGCGGGTCGCCGATGAGGCCCGTCGATCCGCCCACGAGACCCAGCGGCCGGTGACCGGCCAGCTGCAGCCGGCGCATCGTGAGCAGCTGCACCAGGTTGCCCAGGTGCAGGCTCGGGGCGGTCGGGTCGAATCCGCAGTAGTACGTGATCGGGTCGCCCGACAGCAGCTCGCGCAGAGCCTCTTGGTCGGTGGACACGTGCACGAGGCCGCGCCAGACGATCTCGTCCCAGACGTTCTCGAACGTCGGGTCGTTGGCGGGCGTCAGCGCCCGCAGGGGCGCGGCCGGAGCGTTCGCGGAGACGGTTTCAGACACCCGCCCAGGGTACCGTGCCCTGCGTGCGTGCCAGACTGACGACGTGGATGCCGCTGCCGATCTGCTCGTGACGACGCTCGTCGCGATCTTCCTCTTCCTCGCCCTGTGCGCGGCGCTCGTGCTCGTGACCGTGTCGCTGCGGCGCCCGCGAGCCGTGCCGCTGCTCGTCGCGAGCGGGCTCGTCGTGCTGTGCGTCGTCGTGGTCGCCGTACTGCCGTGGAACATCCCGCCGCTCTACGTCGCGGTGCTCGCTCTTCTGGCCGTCGCTCTCGCCGCGTTCGGCGGAAACCCGGTCGTGCGATGGGTGCTCGCCGTCGCCGACGGCGGTCGCATCGTCGACGGGCCGCGCGGAGGCATCCTCGTCGAACTCATGAGCGAGCCGCCCGCCACTCCCCGGCAGGAAGAGATCCTCCGCGGCGGCACGACGATCGGTTACGTCGAGCGGCTGGCGGCGGCCCTCGGCATCGTGGCGGGGTTTCCCGCGGTCATCGCGGTGATCGTCGCGGTGAAGGGCGTCGGGCGCTTCACCGAGCTCGCCACTCCCGCCGCGCGCGAGCGCTTCATCGTGGGGACCCTCACGAGCCTGCTGTGGGCGTGCGCCGTGTCGGCGATCGTGCCACTCGCGCTCTGGTGAGCGGGCTCAGCCGGGTTCAGCCCGGTGCGACGAGCTCCTCGAACCCGGCGATGATCGCCGTCGCCCCCGCCGCCGACAGGGTCTGCGAGACGGCCGACTGGCTGATCCCCTCCGCATCGGCGAGTTCGGCCTGCGTCGCGCCGGTGATGCGGCCGTAGACGAGCCGGCGCACACGGTCGCTCCAGCGCCCGATGAGGCGATCGCGCGCGAGGGCGCCCGCATTCGCGATGCGCACGAGCTCGGTCGCCGCGCGTTCTTCGGGAGCCGCCGCGACCCACGTGCGGGCCTGCGGCACCTCTCGCGCGGCGAGCTCTTCGACCCGTTCGACGGCGGCCCGGGCCGCCCACCACGCCGGCCCTTCGGCGAGCGCCCCGGCTGCCGAGGGGATCTCTTCGGCCGGCCCGATGCCGAGACCGAAGCGCAGGTCGACGCCGGGAGGGAGAGCGAGCCGCTGCAGCGTCGTCGCGGCGAGTGCGATCCGCAGCGATGGAAAGGTGCCCTGCAGCTCGTCGCCGACGACGGCACGCAAAGGGTCTGCGGTGCGAGCGTGCTCGGGCATCGCGAGCGACGCCCGCTCGAGGGCGCTTTCGAGGTCGCGCTGCGCCGCGGCGCGGTTGGCGAGAGTGCGAGACCCGACGATGTCGGCGATGACGGCGATGACCATGACGTCAGACTATCGCTTATATCTGACGATCAAGAAGTCTGCGGGTTATTTATTCGACGCTATCAGCCGAAGATCGATGTCGCGGCGTGCTGGGCGCGCGCGATGAGCTCGGCGCGCTGCTCGGCGACGCGCACGCCCGCCGTTCCGCCCGCCCCGGTGCGACTCGCGACCGAGCCCTCGATCGAGAGCACCCCGCGCACCGCGGGCGTGAGCAGCGGCGACACCGATGCCAGCAGCTCGTCGTCCGCGTCTTCGAGCCCGATTCCGCGCTGCTCGCACGCCCGCACGAGCGATCCCGAGATCTCGTGCGCGTCGCGGAACGGCACGCCCTGCGTGACGAGCCACTCCGCGACATCCGTGGCGAGCGAGAAGCCCGCCGGCGCGAGCGCGGCCATGCGCTCAGTGTCGAAGCGGAGCGTCGCCACCATTCCCGCGAACGCCGGCAGCACGACCTCGAGCGTTGCGATCGAATCGAAGACCGGCTCTTTGTCTTCTTGCAGGTCGCGGTTGTAGGCGAGAGGCAGGGCCTTCAGCGTCGCCAGCAGCCCCGACAGGTTGCCGATGAGGCGGCCGGCCTTGCCACGCGCCAGCTCGGCGATGTCGGGGTTCTTCTTCTGCGGCATGATGCTCGAGCCCGTGGAGTACCCGTCGTCGAGGGTGACGAAACCGAACTCGCGCGTGTTCCAGATGATCACGTCTTCGGCGAAGCGCGAGAGGTCGACGGCGATCATCGCCGCGACGAACGCGAACTCGGCGACCACGTCGCGGGCACTGGTGGCGTCGAGCGAGTTCTCGGCGGGTCGCGACAGCCCCAGCCGCTCGGCGACCAGCTGCGGGTCGAGGCCGAGCGTCGCGCCGGCGAGCGCGCCGCCGCCGTAGGGCGAGACGGATGCCCGCACCGACCAGTCGCGCAGGCGCTCGAGGTCGCGCACGAGCGGCCACGCGTGCGCCTGCAGGTGGTGGGCGAGCAGGATCGGCTGCGCGTGCTGCAGGTGGGTGCGACCGGGCATGATCGCCGACGGGTGCGCCTCGGCCTGCGAGACGATCGCGTCGATCAGCCGCAAGACGTCGCGCGCGATCACACGCGCGTGGTCGAGCAGGTACAGGCGCACGAGCGTGGCGATCTGATCGTTCCGGCTGCGGCCCGCGCGGAGCTTGCCGCCGAGCTCGGCCCCGACCTGGGCGATGAGCGCGGCCTCGAGGGCGCCGTGCACGTCTTCGTCGGAGTCGGCGGCGACCAGCGATCCGTCGGCGACGGCGGCGGCGAGAGCATCGAGCCCCGCGTGCATGCGCTCCTCTTCGTCGGCCGTCAGATAACCGGCAGCGGCGAGGGCGGCGGCGTGCGCGTGCGAACCAGCGAGGTCGTAGGGCGCGAGCACCCAGTCGAAGTGGGTCGAGCGGCTCAGGGCGGCGAGTTCGGGCGACGGGCCCGAGGCGAAACGCGCGCCCCACAGGGCGCCTTCATTCGTGCCGTGCGCGGTGGAGTCAGTCACCCGCACAGCCTACCGAGGGTCAGCGGGGCACGAGCCGCCGCGTGATCACAGCGATCATGCGCTCGAGCGGACCGCGACCCCAGATGAGGGCCCACACCGTGCAGCCGACGAGGGTGGCGAGAACGAACGGCCAGAAGGGCTGCAGCGCACGGAAGCCGGCGAGGTCGCCGGTGTCGCCGAGCACCACCGCGGCCCCGATCGCCCATGCCACGAGCTGCCCCACATAGGCGGTGAGCGGCATCGATCCGACGGTCCGGAGCGGCAGGAGGACCGCCGACACGCGCAAGCGGCACACCAGCACGCACGCGCCGATGACGGCGAGCGCTCCCCCGCCCGATCCCACGACCTCCCAGAGACCGCCCGAGTGCGCGGCATCCGTCAGCACCGTCTGCAGATAGCCGCCGAACGCACCGCCGTCGGGAACGGCAGACAGGGTGTGCGCCGTGATCGACGCGCCCACGGCCGCCGCGACGACGGCCGACAGACCCGCCAGCACGAGCACGAGGTCGGTGTGCGCCACCCGCAGATCGCTGCGACCGGCCGCCATGCCCGCCACGAGGAACGCCGCCCACAGCGGAAACGGGTAGTGCCAGCCGACGAGCGCCGTGAGGTTCCACGCCTCGCCCGCCTGCCATACCGGCACGGCATCGAGCACGGGCAGCACCCACGGCATGAGCACGGCGAGGGAGGCCGCGACGATCCAGAGCGTCTGCGCGCGCAGCGTGAGCAGGGCAGCCCCCAACAGGAACAGCAGGGCGTAGGCGGGAAGAATCACGTACACCGGCACGCCGGTCGCGACGAGCGCCACCCCGAGCAGCCAGATCAGCACCGCACGCACGATCAGCCGCCGCCGGGTGAGCGAGAGCGCGCGGCCCCGCTGGGGACGGGTGCCCGACGACCCGGGCTCGGCACTGAGCAGCGCGATCGACACCCCCGCGAGGGTCGCGAAGAGGATCGACGAGCGACCGTTGACGACATCGACCCAGGTGCCCGGGCGGGTCGGGTCGAACCGCTCGATCACGAGCAGGTGCGCGGCCAGCATGCCGAGCACCGCCAGCCCGCGGGCGAGGTCGACGCCCCGCACGCGCGACGGCGCGTTCAGGGCGGCGACCCCGACAGGTCTCACTGCTGGCGCAGCAACCAGACCAGCAGCGCCTTCTGGGCGTGCAGACGGTTCTCGGCCTCGTCCCAGACGACCGACTGCGGGCCGTCGATGACCTCGGCATCCACTTCATAGCCGCGGTCGGCGGGCAGGCAGTGGATGAAGATGGCGTCGGATGCCGCGAGGCCCATCGTCTCGGTCGTCACCTTGTAGGGGCCGAGGTCGCGCAGGCGTGCCGCCTTCTCTTCCTCTTTGCCCATCGACACCCAGGTGTCGGTGACGATGACGTCGGAGCCGACCGCGGCCTCGTTCGGGTCGGTGTAGAGAGTCACCGATCCGCCCGTCTCCGCCGCGATGCGCTCGGCGTCGGCGACGACGTCGGCGCGCGGCGCGTACGCCGCCGGGGATGCCACACGCACGTGCATGCCCGCCGTGACACCCGCGAGCACGTACGAATGCCCCATGTTGGACAGTCCGTCGCCGAAGAACGTGAGGGTGAGCCCCTTCAGCTCTCCCTTGTGCTCGCGGATGGTGAGGAGGTCTGCGAGCAACTGGCAGGGGTGGAAATCGTCGCTCAAGGCGTTGACCACCGGCACCGTGGTGCCCCGCGCCATCTCTTCGAGGCCCGCCTGCGCGTAGGTGCGCCAGACGATCGCCGCGACCTGGCGCTCGAGCACGCGCGCGGTGTCGGAGGGGGTCTCTTTGCCGCCGAGCTGGCTGTTGGCCGTCGAGATGATGAGGGGCGAGCCGCCGAGGTCGGCGATGCCGACCGCGAACGACACCCGCGTGCGGGTCGAGCTCTTGTCGAAGATCACCGCGACGGTCTGCGGACCTTCGAGGGGCTTCAGCTTCCAGCGGTCCTTCTTCAGCGAGACGGCGAGATCGAGGATCTCGGCCTGCTCGGCCGGGCTCAGGTCGTCGTCGCGGAGCAGGTGACGGGTCATGCGGATACCTCCGATGGGTCGGTGTCGTCGGGCAGCAGCGCATCGTGCACGGCCCCGAGCGCGCGGGAGAACAGGTCGGCGAACTCGTCGACCTCGACGTCGCCGATCACGAGCGGCGGCGCGAGGCGGATGGTGCGGTCGTTGGCGGCGTTGACGATCAGGCCGTGCTGCTGGGCCGCGGCGACGACGGCGCCGGCGACGGGCTCGTGGAGCGCCACGCCGATCAGCAGCCCCTGGCCGCGTGTGCCCGCGACGAGCGGCGAGTCGATCGCCGCGATGGCGGCACGGACACGGTCGCCCTGCACGGTGGCGTTCGTCAGCAGGTCGGCGCGTTCGATCTCGCCGAGGACGGCGGATGCCACGGCGGTGCCGAGCGCGTTGCCGCCGAACGTCGAGCCGTGGGTGCCGGGGTAGAACAGGTCGCCGGCGGCGCCGAAGGTGATGAGCGCCCCGATCGGGAACCCGCTGCCGATGCCCTTCGCGACCGTGATCGCATCGGGCGTGATGCCGGCGTGCTGAAAGCCGAACCAGGCGCCGGTGCGGCCGGCGCCGGTCTGGATCTCGTCGACGATCAGCAGCGCCCCGTGCCGCGCCGTGATCTCGCGTGCCGCCTCGAGGTACCCCTCGGGCAGCGCCACGACCCCCGCCTCGCCCTTGATGGGCTCGACGAACAGCGCCGCGACCCGGTCATCCATCGCCTCTTCGAGGGCCTCGATCGTCGAGTCGAGGAATTCGACGCCCGGCGTCATCGGCAGGAACGGCTCTTGCATGTACGGCTTGCCGGTGAGGGCGAGGGTGCCCATCGTGCGGCCGTGGAACGCGTCTTTGAGGGCGAGGATGCGCGGGCGCACCACGGTGCCGTCGGCACTGCGGCCGTGCAGCCGGGCGAGCTTGAACGCGGCCTCGTTCGCCTCGGCGCCCGAGTTGCCGAAGTAGACGCGACCGGAAGGGCCCGTGCCGGCGAGGCGCTTCAGCGTCGCCGCGAGGGCGAGCTGGGAGGGCGTCGCGAAGTAGTTCGAGACGTGCGCGAGCGTGGCCGCCTGCCGCGACACCGCCTCGACGAACACCGGGTGGGCGTGCCCGAGCGAGACGACCGCGATGCCCGCGAGGAAGTCGAGGTAGCGTCGCCCCTCGGCATCCCACAGGTAGGCGCCCTCGCCGCGCACGAAGAGTGCCATGCGGTCGCCGACGTTGCGGGTGAGATCCCGCGCGGCGTCGTCCTGCCACGGCGAGACCGCCGCGGTCTCGCTCACGCTCTGCGTGTCTGCGCTGGTCACTGCGCCACCACCTCTGTTCCGATTCCCTGTTCCGTGAAGATCTCGACCAGCACCGAATGGGGCTGGCGTCCGTCGATGATGGCGGCCGTGTCGACGCCGCCGTCGACGGCGTCGAGGCAGGCCTGCATCTTGGGGATCATCCCCGATTCGAGCCGCGGCAGCATCTCGCGCAGTTCGGCCGCCGTCAGGTGCGACACGAGCGAATCGCGGTTCGGCCAGTCGGCGTAGAGCCCCGCGACATCGGTGAGCACGACGAGCTTCGAGGCGCCGAGTGCCGTGGCGAGCGCGGATGCCGCGGCATCGGCGTTCACGTTCAGCGAGTGCCCCGGGTTGTCGTGGTCGGGAGCGATCGACGAGACCACTGGAATGCGCCCGGCGGCGAGCTGATCGAGCACCGGCTGCGGATCGACCCCGACGACATCGCCGACGGCGCCGAGGTCGTGCTCGGTGCCGTCGATCACGACACCGCGGCGGCGGCCGCGGAACAGGCCCGCGTCTTCGCCCGAGAGGCCCGCGGCGAACGGCCCGTAGGCGTTGATGCGCGCGACCAGTTGCGGGTTCACCTGCCCGGTGAGCACCATGCGCACGACGCTCATCGCCTCGGTCGAGGTGACCCGGTAGCCGCCCTTGAACTCGCTCGGGATCGACAGCCGGTCGAGCATCTGCGAGATCTGCGGACCGCCGCCGTGCACGACGACGGGTTTGACGCCCACGAACCGCAGGTACGCGATGTCTTGCGCGAAGGCATCCTGCAGCTCTTCGGACACCATCGCGTTGCCGCCGTATTTGATGACGATGATCTGATCGCGAAAGCGCGCCAGCCAGGGCAGTGACTCGATGAGCACGGCCGCCTTCTCGGCGGCCTGCTCAGGGGTCGTCAGCTGGACGTTCTCGGCGGCCGTGTCGCTCATGAGCTGTAGGCGCTGTTCT
Source organism: Microbacterium paulum (assembly GCF_015707995.1). GTDB lineage: Bacteria > Actinomycetota > Actinomycetes > Actinomycetales > Microbacteriaceae > Microbacterium > Microbacterium paulum. The sequence continues at coordinate 32,011 of NZ_JAAGRY010000019.1, read as the reverse complement.
CGTGCACGTAGTCGTGCGTCAGGTCGTTCGTGAGGATCGTGGCCTCGGCATCGCCCGCCTTCAGGTCGATGACGACGAGGGTCGGCCGCGGGGTGAGGTCGACCTCGTCGCGGGGGCGGTCGGGTGCGCCCGCGCTGCACAGGCGCACGCCGTTGAAGCTGACGTCGACGGCGTAGGGGTCGAAGGATGCCTGGGTGGTGCCGATCGCGGCGAGCACCCGCCCCCAGTTCGGATCGTTGCCGAAGATCGCGGCTTTGAAGAGGTTGTTGCGGGCGACCGATCGCCCCACCTCGACCGCGTCGTCGACCGATGCGGCGTGCACGACCTGGATCGCGATGTCGTGGCTCGCGCCCTCCGCATCGCCCTGCAGCTGCTGGGCGAGGTCGGCGCACAGCTCGGTGAGCGCGAGGGCGAACTCGTCGAGGTCGGGGCGGATGCCGCTCGCGCCGCTCGCGAGCAGGGTCACCTGGTCGTTCGTCGACATGCAGCCGTCGGAATCGAGTCGGTCGAACGTGACCGCCGTCGCGCGGCGGAGCGCGGTGTCGAGCTCCTTCGCATCGAGGACCGCGTCGGTGGTGACGACGACGAGCATCGTCGCCAGGCCCGGCGCGAGCATGCCGGCGCCCTTCGCCATGCCGCCGATCGTCCACCCGTCCCGCGTGACGACGGCGCGCTTCGCGTGCGAGTCGGTCGTCATGATGGCCTCCGACGCGGCGATGCCGCCGTCGGGGCTGAGCTCGGCGAGCGCCGCCTCGGTGCCGGCGAGCACCTTCGCACGGAAGGTCTCATCCCCCGAGCCGATGAGCCCCGTCGAGCACACGAGCACGTCACCCGGACTCACGGCGAGAAGCTCGGCTGCCCGCTCGGCGGTCTGGTGGGTGGTCTGAAAACCGAAGGCGCCGGTGAAGCAGTTCGCGCCGCCCGAGTTCAGCACCACGGCCTCGACCGTGCCGTCGGCGATCGCCTGCTGCGACCAGAGGATCGGGTTGGCCTTGGCCCGGTTGCTCGTGAAGACGGCGGCACCGGCCTTCAGCGGCCCGCGGTTGACGACGACGGCGACGTCGGGCTTGCCGGTCGATTTCAGTCCGACGGCGACACCCGCCGCCTCGAACCCTGCTGCTGCGGTGACGCTCACGGTGCCACTCCGTTCACGGTCAGGCCCGTGGTCTCGGGAAGACCGAGGGCGATGTTCATCGACTGGATGGCGGCACCCGCGGTGCCCTTGACGAGGTTGTCGACCGCGGTCACCACGACGACGCGGTTCGCGGCGCGGTCGATCGCGAGGCCCACGAGCGCCGTGTTCGCGCCCAGCACGTCGGCGGTGCGCGGGAACTGGCCCTCGGGCAGCAGTTGCACGAAGGTTTCGTCGCCGTACGCCGACTCCCAGGCATCCCTGATCTCGGCGTCGGTCACGCCGCTCGCGATCGGCGCCGACGAGGTCGCGAGGATGCCCCGCGCCATCGGCACGATCACAGGCGTGAACGAGATGCGCACCTCGCCCGACGCGCCGGCGCCCAGCAGGGCCTGCCGGATCTCTGGGATGTGCCGGTGCGTGCCGCCGACGGCATAGGGGTTCGCCGAACCGAGGATCTCGGATGCCAGCAGGTTGGTCTTCAGGCTCTTGCCGGCCCCCGAGGGACCGACGGCCAGCACGCTCACGATGTCGGAGGGGTCGATGACCCCGGCCGAGACCCCGGGGGCGAGGCTCAGGCTCACGGTCGACGCGTTGCACCCGGGCGCGGCGATGCGGCTCGCGCCGACGAGGTTCGCGCGCTGCTTTCCGCCCGCGACGGGCAGTTCGGGCACGCCGTACGCCCACGGATCGTGGAAGTCGCCGCCGTAGAACTGCGCCCAGGCATCCGCCGACGTCAACCGATGGTCGGCGCCCGCGTCGATCACGAGCGGCGTGGCCGCGAGCGCGTCGGTGTACTGCCCCGACTGTCCGTGCGGCAGCGCGAGGAAGACGATGTCGTGGCCGGCGAGCACCTCGGGCGTCGTCGGCGCGAGCGTCAGGTGCGCGAGCGAACGCAGGTGCGGCTGGTGCGCCGCGAGCGGGTCGCCCGCGTTGCTGTGCGCGGTGACGGTGGTGATCTCGATATCGGGGTGCGAGGCGAGCAGGCGCAGGATCTCGCCACCCGCATAGCCGGAGGCGCCGGAGACGGCGACCGAATAGGTCATTTCTCAACCTTATTGTCTGTGGGATCGGGGCCGGAGACGGCGACACCCACTGCTCGACCCGGCGACGGGGAGCATGCGGGGTCGCCTACAGTCGGCGGCCGCGGAGGTCGAGGCGTCGGGGCGCGCGGAACACCGTCGACACGGTGTTCAGGTCGGCCACGAGCATGCGGTGACGATAGCGCGCGTGCGGGGCGAGAGGCAAATCCGGGCGCTCACACGCGCAACGCGGCGATCAGCTCGATCTCTTCGCCGCGGGTGAGCCCCGCCGCCCGCGCGCGGTCGAGACCCCGAGAGCGTTCGTCGTCGAGGGTGCGCGCGATCGTCTCGTCAAGCGGACGCAGCGCGCCGCCGAGCAGGCGGTAGGTCGCGTTCGACCGCGTCGCGAACCCCGTCGCCTCGGCCGGGAGCCACAGCGGCAGCGACCGGGGGCCGGCCCAGTAGCCGACACCGTGGTCCTGCAGCGCCTCGGGCGATGCGACGGCGAGGTCGCCGGTGTGACCGGATGCCTCCCGCGCGAGCCGCAGCACCTCGCCGAGCGGCACGGAATCGCCCACCGTGTTGACCACTCCCGTGAACCCGGCGCGGCCGATCGCGACGATGAAGGCCGCGAGGTCGTCGACGTCGATGACCTGCACCCGGGCATCCGGTTCGTCGGGCACGAGCACCGGTTCGGCCCCCGCGAGCGCGAACCGCGCGGGCCAGTAGCCGAACCGGTCGGTCGGGTCACCGGGGCCGACGATGAGCCCCGGGCGCACGATCGCGCCGCGGTGGCCGAACGCCGCACGAACGGCGTCTTCTGCCGCAGACTTCTGGCCCGCGTAGTCGCCATCGGCGCCGGGGTCTGCCGGGTCGACCGGGTCGGCGAGCGCGGCATGCTCATCAGCGCCGGGCTCGTCGTCGCGGGCGTACACCGACACACTCGACACGTAGGTCAAGTGGCGGGCGGTCTCACGCAGCGCGTCGGCGGCCGCCGCGACGTGCGCCGCGCGCGACGAGACGTCGACGACCTCGTCCCAGTCGCGCGTGCGGACCTCGTCGTACGCGCCGGGCGCGGTGCGGTCGGCGCGCACGAGCCGAGCGCCGTACGGCGCGTCGCGCCCGCCGCGGGCGAGGCAGGTGACGGATGCCCCGGCATCCAGCCACGCCGTCGCGACGCGGCCACCCAGCCATCCCGTCCCGCCGAGGATCAGCACGTCGGTCATGGGTCTCCTCCCCTCGTCGCAAAATCAGGTCGTCGGAAAAATCAGGTCGTCTAGAAGCTCAGGTCGTCGGGAAGGCCTTGATCCGCTGCAGCAGGTCCGGGCCGGTGCGCTCGAGGGTGCGGCCGCCGACGAGCACGCCCACCACGATCACGCCCGCGCCCACGACGAGGCCGACGGCGAGCGCGACGAGTCCCACCGCCGGGTCGCGGCCGACCATTCCGATGCCGCCGACGATGAGGGCCGGCGCGGCGAGCACACCGCACGCGGCGAGCACGACGAACACGAGCAGCCCGCTCACGAAGGTCTGACCCGGCACCGTCTTGAACGGGCTGTCGCCGGGCGCGGCCACAGGCGTCACGATGAGCGCCGACGACACGGCCGTCACTCCGTACCCGACCAGGAGCAGCCCGAGCGCCGCGCCGAGGGTCGCGGCGAGCGTCGACACGTGGCCGCCGATGACGGCGGTGATCACCGCGATCACGACGGTGAGCGGCACGCCGACGCATGCCGCGCCGAGAATGCGGCCCCACCGGTCGTGCCGGCCGCGGATGCCGCTCGAGAGCACCGACGCGAACGCCGTGCCGTCGTAGGAGATGTCGCTGTAACCGGCGATGCACAGCACGAACGCCACCATCACGGGCGAGGCCGCGAACATAAAGCCGTCCACTCCCCCGGTGAAGGCGAACAGGATCGGGAAGAGCGGCGCCACGACCAGCTGCCGCAGATAGCGCGGGTCGCGCAGCCACCCGGTGAGCGAACGCGCCCACGTGGCGCCGACGCCGCCGGTCGGCATGACGCCGAAAAGGCCGAGTCGCCCGGGTCGCACCGCCCGGGTCGCCTGCCGCGGGGGCGAGACCGTCGCCCGTTCGAGCGACCAGCGCCACGCGGCCCAGAGCACGGCGAGGGTCGCGACAGCGATGACGAACTTCAGCACCGCCGTGCCGTACGAACCGGCGGCGACGTCGCCGGGCACGGCCCACGCGGCGCCGAACGGCGTCCACCCGAGCACGTCGGCGGTGCGCCCGAACTGCGCGCCGATGTCGCCCGCGTTCGACAGGGCGGCCAAGGCTCCGGTGGCGAGCGGACCGGCGAAGATGATGACGACGAGCACGATCGTGCCGACGAGCTCGCGGCCGCGCCGGTTGCCGCCGAGACCCGTGCTGAGGGCGGATCCCAGGCGCGTCGCGACCACGCACGTGAGCACGGCCAGGGCGATGCAGGGCACCGCGACCACGACGGCGAGCGGCGAGCGCACCCACAGCACGAGTGTCGCGAGCGCGGCGATCGAGGTCGCGATGCCGGGGATTCCGGTGAGGCCCGTCGCGGTGAGGATCGCCATCACCTGACGGGTCGTGAACGGGAAGGTCGCGAGCTTCGTGGCATCCACCGTCGTGTCGATCCCCGCGATCAGCAACGGCCCCACGATCCAGCCGAGTAGCAGTGCCGAGCCGCCGAGGATCGCCACCGCGCGCACAGGCTCGAGGTCGTCGAGACGCGAGACCCCGATGAGCACCGAGATCACGAGGGCGAGGATGCTGAGGGCCCAGAGGATGCCGAAGCAGAAGCCGACGAGCTGCCAGGGACGGCGTGCGAGGGTGTTGCCGAGAATGCGGTAGCGGAGCTTCAGGACTGTCGCAACCACTGCGGTCCCTCGCTCGTGTGCCGGCCGCCGACGAGTTCGACGAAGCGGTCTTGCAGCGACTGGGCGCCGCGCACCTGATCGACCGTTCCCGCGGCGAGCACGCGGCCCGCGGCGATCACGGCGACGTGGTCGCACATGCGCTGAACGAGGTCCATCGAGTGGCTCGAGACGATGACGGTGCCGCCGGTGGCGGTGTACGAGCGCAGCACGTCTTCGATGTTGGCCGCCGAGACAGGGTCGACCGACTCGAACGGCTCGTCGAGCACGAGCAGGCGCGGCGCGTGCACGAGAGCGCACGCGAGCGCGACCTTCTTGGTCATGCCGGCCGAGTAGTCGGCGACGATGACGCCCGCCGCGTCGCGGAGGTCCATCAGGTCGAGGAGGTCTGCCACGCGCGGCGCGATCTGCTCGCGCGGCACCGAGAACATCATCGCCGTGTAGGTGATGAGCTGCTCGCCGGTGAGCCGGTCGAAGAGCCGCACGCCGTCGGCGAGGTTGCCGATCATCGCCTTCGCGGCGACAGGATCGGCCCACACATCGACGCCGTGCACCCACGCGGTACCCGCGTCGGGTCGCAGCAGCCCGGTGGCCATCGACAGGGTCGTGGTCTTGCCGGCCCCGTTCGGCCCGACGAGGCCGTAGAAGGAGCCCTGCGGGACGAGGAGGTCGACGCCGGCGACCGCGACCTTGTCGTCGAAGCGCTTCACGAGCCCCGCAAGGGCGAGGGCAGGTGCGGCGATCGGTGCGGGTGGCGGCGGCGTCTCAGTCATCCTCACCGAGCCTACTCACGCCCTGTGTGCGCATGTGGTGCGTCCGCATGTCCTGCGTCGCGAAAGCAGGGCGGATCGCGCCGGAGGGGGCGCCGAGCACGCCCCGAGCACGATCCGCCCTGCTTTCGGAACGTCGGCGACTACTCGCGGATCGTCGCGGCGTAGCGCTCGGCCGCCACAGCGACGCCCGCGAGCTTCGCGTCGGTCGCCTCGGCGGCGGTCAGGGTGCGGTCTTCCGCGCGGAACCGCAGCGCGAACGTGAGGCTCTTCGTGCCGTCGGCAAGCCCGTGCCCGCGGTAGTCGTCGACGAGCCGCAGCGATTCGAGCAGGTCACCGGCTCCCTCGCGAAGCGCCGCGGCCACGTCGCCGGCCACGACGTCGTCACCCACGACGAGCGAGACGTCTTGCGTCGCGGCGGGGAACCCCGACAGCGACGCGGCGACGTCGGGGCGCCCGGCGAGGCTCAGCGCGAGGTCGAGGTCGATTTCGGCGACGTAGACGCGACCGGGCAGGTCGGCCTCGGCCGACACCGCCGGCAGCACCTCGCCGACGTAGCCGATCTCGACACCGCCGACCGAGAGCGCACCGGTGCGCCCGGGGTGCAGCGCGGCGCGCTCTCCCTGCGCGACGTCGATCCGCACGCCCGCTGCGGCACCGATCACCTCGACCGCCGACAGCACATCGGCGAGGTCGGCGGCGACCGCCGCCCGGCCGGGAGCCTTGGGCGACACGGACCCGGTCAGGAGCACCGCCACCCGGCGCGGCTGAGGCGGGATCGAGGCGTCGAGCGCGGCGAGCGTCTCGTCGGTCGGGCGCTGCCCGAGCGGCGGGACGACGGCGGTGCCGTAGGCGACACCCATCTCGGGGTCGAACACGAGCCCGGTCTCGAACAGGGCGAGGTCGGTGAACCCGCGCGACAGATTCCGGTGCGCGACCTGCAGCAGCCCCGGCACGAGCGAGCGGCGCAGGTAGGGCGCCTGCCCGTCGAGCGGGTTGGCGAGCCGGATGCCGGGGTCGGCGTCGCCCGATGCCGACCCGTGCAGCGTGTTCGCCGCCGCGGTCGCGAACGGGAACGACGGGGTCTCGACGTAGCCCGCGCCGGCGAGCGCGTTCGCGACGCGGCGCCGGCCCTTCTGCAGCGGCGTCAGACCGCGACCCGACGGCGGGGTCGGCAGCACCGACGGAATGCGGTCGAGGCCGTGGATGCGCGCCACCTCTTCGGCGAGCGTCCAGCGGTCGGTGAGGTCGGGGCGCCACGACGGCGGGATGACCTCCCAGCCGTCGCCGTCGTCGAGTGCCGAGACCTCGCAGCCGATCGTCTCGAGGGCGCCGGTGATCTCGGCATCCGTGTAGTCGACGCCGATCAGCTGCGGCACGAACGCGCGCGGCAGCTCGATCGCCTCGAGGAACACCTCGCCGTAGAGCGCCCCGCCGAGCTCGGTGTCGAGCGTGCCGCCGGCGAGGGAGACCATGAGGTCGGCGACGCGGCGCGCCGCGACGAACGGGATGAGCGGGTCGACGCCGCGCTCGAACCGGCGCGACGCCTCGCTCGGCAGCTTGTGCCGGCGGGCGCTCCGCGCGATCGTGACGGTGTCGAAGGTCGCGGCTTCGACGAGCACGTTGCGCGTGGCATCCGTCATCTCGGTCGTACCTCCCCCCATGACACCGGCGAGGCCGATCGGGCCCGAGTCGTCGGTGATGAGCAGGTCTTCGACCGAAAGCATGCGCTCCTTGCCGTCGAGGGTGACGATCGTCTCGCCCTCGGTCGCGCGGCGCACCGTAATGCCGCCTTCGAGGGTGTCGAGGTCGTAGCCGTGCACGGGGTTGCCGAGCTCGAGCATGACGTAGTTGGTGATGTCGATCAGGATGCCGAGGGAGCGGATGCCCGCGAGCGTCAGCCGCGCGATCATCCACGGCGGGGTGGGCCGCGACGGGTCGACGCCGCGCACGACGCGCGCGACGAACTCGCTCGCCCCGACGCGCCCGCGGATCGGGTTCTGGTCGTCGACGGTGATCGGGAACCCGCTGCCGGGCTGCACGTCGTCCCATTCGTGCGCCGCGGGGTCGCGGAACGCCGCACCGGTCGCGTGCGCGTACTCGCGCGCGATGCCGCGGATCGACAGTGCGTAGCCGCGATCGGGGGTCACATTGACGTCGACCGCGACATCGTCGAGGCCGAGGAGGGTGATCGCGTCGGTGCCGGGGGCGGGGTCGAGGCCCAGCTCCGCCAGACGCAGGATGCCGTTGTGCTCATCGCCGAGACCGAGCTCGCGCGCCGAGGCGATCATGCCGTCGGAGACGTGCCCGTAGGTCTTGCGGGCCGAGATCGGGAAGGGCCCCGGCAACACGGCGCCGGGGAGCGACACCACGACCTTGTCGCCCGGGAAGAAGTTCGACGCGCCGCACACGATGCCGCGCGGTTCGGCTTCGCCGACGTCGACCTGGCACCAGCGGATCGTCTTGCCGTTGGTCTGCGGCTCTTCGTCGAACGAGAGCACCTGACCGACGACGACCGGACCGGTCACCTCGAACCCGAGCGCCTCTTCTTCTTCGAAGCCCACCGAGACGAGCGCTGCGAAGACGTCGTCGGTCGTGGCATCGGCCGGGACGTCGACGTATTCACGCAGCCAAGACAGAGGGACGCGCATCAGACCACCATTCCGAACTGCTCACTGAAACGCACATCGCCCTCGGCCATGTCGCGCATGTCCTGCACGTCGGAGCGGAACATCAGCGCCCGCTCGACGCCCATCCCGAACGCGAAGCCCGAGTACACCTCGGGGTCGATCCCCGCCGCGCGCAGCACGTTCGGGTTCACCATGCCGCAGCCGCCCCACTCGATCCAGCGCGCGCCGCCCTTGAAGGTCGGATGCCAGAGGTCGAGCTCGGCCGACGGCTCGGTGAACGGGAAGAAGTTGGTGCGGAACCGGGTCTTCGCCTCGGGGCCGAACAACTGCCGCGCGACGTGGTCGAGGGTGCCCTTGAGGTTCGCCATCGAGATGCCCTTGTCGACGACGAGGCCCTCGAACTGCACGAAGGCGGGCAGGTGCGTGGCGTCGAACTCGTCGGTGCGGTAGACCCGCCCGGGGCAGAGCACGTAGATGCCCCGACCGTTCTCGACGAGATCGGCGCCGCGCTCGAGCATCGAACGCACCTGCACGGGGCTCGTGTGGGTGCGCAGCACCAGGTGACGCTCGACCGGGTCGACGAAGAACGTGTCCTGCATCTGACGTGCCGGGTGGTCGACGTCGAAGTTCAGGGCGTCGAAGTTGAACCACTCGTGCTCGAGCTCGGGACCTTCGGCGATCTCCCAGCCCATGCCGACGAACAGGTCGGCGATCTCCTCCTGCAGCAGCGAGACGGGATGCCGCGCACCCACCCGCGCCCGCGGCGCGACGGCCGTGATGTCGATCCGCTCTGCCTCGAGCTGGGCGGCGGCCTCGGCCTCGGCGAGCGCCTCCTCGCGCGCGGCCAGCGCCTGTCCGACGCGTCCGCGCGCCTGCCCCACGAGCTTGCCGAGGGCGGCCTTCTGATCGTTCGGCACGTTGCGCAGCTGCGCGTTCAGCCGGGCGAGGGCGGATGCCTCGCCGGTGTGCGCCGCGCGGGCGGCTTTCAGCTCTGCGGTGCTCGTCGCTGCGGCGATCGCCGCGAGGGCGTCGTCGGCGGCAGCATCCACCGATTCCTGGGTGATCGTGGGCTCGTCAGACACAAGAGCCGAGTCTACCGGCGGGCCCGGTGCCGCACGCACCCCGACCGGCGGCGGCTCGGCTCCCGCTCGGCGCTGCTCAGTGCGGCCGGCGCCCGAATCCGCCGCCCTCGGCGCCGGATCCCCCGTCGGGCACGTTCTGCAGTCCGATGAGCTGCGTGTCGGTGACGTCGCCGACCGGGTGGTGCATCGGGTCGACGGGTGTCAGCGCGCTGTCCTGCCGCTTCAGGCGCTTCTCGAGCAGGCGGGCGATGTACGACAGCGCGAGGCACAGGGCGACGTAGATCGAGCCGCCGACGATCGCCGCGGGGATGAGGGGCGAGCCGTACACGGCGTTCGAGCCGAGCAGCTTCACGAGGTAGAGCAGCTCGTGATAAGTGATGATGAAGCCGAGCGCGGTGTCCTTCAGCGTCACGACGAGCTGCGCGACGATGACCGGCATCATCGCCCGGATCGCCTGCGGCAGCAGGACGAACGCCATGACGCCCGACTTGCGGAGCCCGATCGCGTATCCCGCCTCGCTCTGACCGCGCGGCAGCGACTCGACGCCGGCGCGGATCACCTCGGCGAGCACCGAGCCGTTGTAGGCGATGAGGGCGATGACGACCGCCCAGTACGGCTCCATCTTGATGCCGACGACGGGCAGCCCGTAGTAGAGCAGCATCATGAAGATCAGCACCGGGATGGCGCGGAGGATCTCGACGATCCAGCCGACCGGCACCCGGACCCAGGCGTGGTCGGAGAGTCGTCCGAGCGCGAGCAGGAAGCCGAGCACGAGGGCGCCCACCGCGGCCGCGGCGAACGCGGCGAGCGTGTTCAGGGTGGCCTCGCCGAAGAGGGCCCAGATCGAGGAGTAGGTGAACAGCTCCCACTTCTTGGCGGTGAACTGCCCCGTCACCGCGAATCGCCAGATCACCCAGGCGATGCCGGCGATCACCAGGAGCGCCGTGATCACGGCGAGGATGCGGTTGCGCGCGATCGCCTTCGGCCCGGGCACGTCGTACAGCACGGAACTCATCGCGCGACCCTCCATTTGTTCTCGAAGACCCGTTGCAGCCACGCCAGCAGCAGCACCAGCACGATGAAGATGAGCATCACCCACAGGAGCACGACGAGCTGGTTCTCGCCCTGCTCACTGAGCCACGATCGGATCGACCCGAGGTTCAGCACGGAGAACCCGGCGGCGACGGTCGTGTTCTTCAGCAGCGCGATGAACACGCTCATCATCGGCGGGATCACCGAACGCGTGGCCTGGGGCAGCACGACGAGCGTCATGACCTGGGTGAACGTGAGACCGAGCGCCCGCGCCGCCTCGGCCTGCCCGACGGGAACGGTGTTGATGCCCGAACGGAGCGTCTCGGCGACGTAGGTCGCGGTGTAGACGCCGAGCGCGATCGTCGGCAGCACGATGGGGTCGATGCGTTCGCGCAGCAGGATCGGCACGCAGAACGCGAAGAAGAACATCACCAGCGTCAGCGGGGTGTTGCGGATCCAGTTGACGTAGACGGTGCCCACGGCGCGCGCCACGGGCACCGGCGACACGCGCATCGCCCCGACGATGAGGCCGAGCACGAGGGCGATGAGCCCCCCGCCGAAGAACAGGATGAGCGTCCCCTGGAGTGCCTGGCCCCAGAGATCCAGGTGATCGGTGATGACTCCCATGCCCTGTTCTTCCTGCGTCGTCGTGCGCGCGTGTCGCGTTGGATGTGAGACCGGATGCCGGGGGCGCGGCTCCTCGATCGCGCCCCCGGCACGAGATCAGTCGACCGGGTCGACCTCGGGCTGCGTGCCCTTGACGCCCGAGGCGCCGAGGTTCTTATCGAAGATCGCCGTCCAGGTCTCGCCGCCGTCGGTGAACATCTTGTTGATGAACTCCTGGAAGGCGGTATCGCCCTTGGCGATGCCGACGCCGTAGCGCTCCTCGCTGAACGGGTCGCCGACGACCTTCAGCTCGTCGGGGGCCTGCGCGGCGTAGCCGATGAGGATCGCCTCGTCAGTCGTGACCGCGTCGACCTGGCCGTTCTTCAGGTCTTCGACACAGGTGGAGTAGGTGTCGTACTCCTTGGTCTGCGCGGGGGTCTCGTCCTTGATCCGCTGGATCGAGGTCGAGCCGGTCGCCGAGCAGACGATGTCCTCAGCGGTGAGCGAGTCCTTGCCGGTGATCTTGTCGTTGCCTGCGGCGACCAGCAGGCCCTGACCGGTGACGAAGTACGGGCCGGCGAAGGAGATCTGCTCCTTGCGCTTGTCGGTGATCGAGTAGGTGCCGACGTAGTAGTCGATGTCGCCGTTCACGATGGCCTGCTCGCGGTTGGCCGACGGGATCGCGGTGAACTTGATCTTGTCCTCGTCGTAGCCGAGCGACGCGGCGATCCAGCGGGCGACGTCCACGTCGAAGCCGGTGCGCTCTCCCGTGGTCGGGTCGAGGTAGCCGAGGCCGGGCTGGTCCTCCTTGACCCCGACCTTCACGACGCCGGCGCTCTTGATGCGGTCGAACGTCGGGCTGCCGTCGATCGTGACGTCGGTCGCGACCGTCCACGGGTTGCCGGCCGCCGAGCTCTCGCCGGCGTCGCCGGTCGAGGTCTCCTCGGCGCCCGGCGTGCCGCTGTTGCAGGCCGTCAGGGCGAGGGCGGCGATGGCGATGCCGGCGAAGGCGCCGACGATTCTGGTGGTGCGCATGTGATCCTCCTGGTTGCGTGTCGTCATTTCGGGGGGCCGCGCCGGTGCAGGGCGCGGGGTCAGTGGGTGATGAGCTTCGAGAGGAAGTCCTTCGCCCGGTCGCTCTTCGGGTTCGTGAAGAACTCGTCGGGGGCGGCCTCTTCGACGATCTGTCCGTCGGCCATGAACACGACGCGATCGGCGGCCTTGCGGGCGAAGCCCATCTCGTGAGTGACGACGATCATCGTCATCCCGTCCTGCGCGAGACCGACCATGACGTCGAGCACCTCGTTGATCATCTCGGGGTCGAGGGCGCTCGTCGGCTCGTCGAACAGCATGACCTTGGGCTTCATGGCGAGGGCACGGGCGATCGCGACGCGCTGCTGCTGCCCGCCGGAGAGCTGCGCGGGCAGTTTGGATGCCTGCTGCGCCACCCCGACACGCTCGAGGAGCACCTTGGCCTCCGCCTCGGCATCCGCTTTCTTGAGCTTTTTGACCTTCATCGGTCCGAGGGTCACGTTCTCGAGGATCGTGAGGTGCGAGAAGAGGTTGAACGACTGGAAGACCATGCCGACGTCGGCACGCAGAGCCGCGAGGGCCTTGCCCTCCTCCGGCAGCTCCTTGCCGTCGATCGTGATCGATCCGCTCGTGATCGTCTCGAGCCGGTTGATCGTGCGACACAGCGTCGACTTGCCGGACCCCGACGGACCGATCACCACGACGACCTCGCCGCGGTTGACCGTGAGGTTGATGTCTTTCAGCGCATGGAAGTCGCCGTAATGCTTCTCGACGTCAGTCACGACGACGAGCGGGTCGCCGCGTCGCACGGTGATGTTCGAGGTCGCGGGAGCGGGATCCGGTGTCGCCATGGGGTCAGCCTAGGCAGAGGTCCCCCGCAGAGCTCACGTTATGCACAGGATCTTGACCGAGTCGTGACCCGGCCGAAACACACCGCGTCAGTCGGAGGCGCGCTGCGCGAAGGCCGTCTCGTACAGGCAGACACTCGCCGCCGTGGCGAGGTTCAGCGACTCGGCGCGGCCGTAGATCGGCAGGCGCAGGGCGAGGTCGGCGTGGGCGAGGGCGTCGGTTTCGAGGCCGCGCGCTTCATTCCCGAACAGCCATGCAGTGGGCTCGGCGAGCAGATTCCGGCGCGTCAAGAAGTCGTCACCGCCCACGTCGGCCGCGATGACCCGCAGCCCCGCGGCGTGCGCCCGCTCGACGACCGAGGCGAGGTCGGCGCCGACGGCGACCGGCACGTGGAACAGCGATCCTGTGGTCGCACGCACGACCTTCGGGTTGTACGGGTCTACGGTGCGGCCGGTGAGCACGACGGCATCGGCGCCCGCCGCGTCGGCGGCCCGGATGATCGTGCCGAGGTTACCGGGGTCGCGCACCTCTTCGCAGATCGCGACGAGCCGCGGTGAGGCTGCGAACACGTCTTTCAGCGAACTGGGCGACTGCCGCGCGACGGCGACGATCCCCTGCGGCGTGACGGTGTCGGCCATGGCATCCAACACCGCCTCGGTCGTGTACTCGACCTCGAGCCCCGCCTCACGAGCCGCGTCGCGGACGTCGGGGTGACGCTCCATCGCGGTGGGCGTCGCGAACAGCTCGATCACGGTGTCGGGGCGGTAGGCGAGCGCCTCGCGTGCGGCCTGAGGTCCCTCGAGCAGGAACAGCCCGGTCTCCTGACGGGCGCTGCGTTTGGTCAGTTTCGCGACCGCGCGCACGCGGGGGGAACGGGGGTTCTCGAGCACGCTCTCATCCTAGGGAACGCGAAAGGGTGTCCCCCGAAAGGAGGACACCCTTTTCCGCGTCGGTGCTTACGCCTTGGGCGCGTTCACGTCGGCGGGCAGCGCGTTCTTCGCGGTCGCGACGAGCGAGGCGAAGGTCTTCGGCTCGTTCACGGCGAGCTCGGCGAGCATGCGGCGGTCGACCTGCACACCCGCGAGGCCGAGGCCCTGGATGAAGCGGTTGTAGGTGATGCCGTTCTGGCGCGCGGCGGCGTTGATGCGCTGGATCCACAGGCGGCGGAAGTCGCCCTTGCGCTTGCGACGGTCACGGTACGCGTAGACGAGCGAGTGGGTGACCTGCTCCTTCGCCTTGCGGTACAGGCGCGAACGCTGTCCGCGGTAACCGGCGGCGCGCTCGAGGATGACGCGACGCTTCTTGTGGGCGTTGACGGCCCGCTTGACTCTAGCCATTTCTTGTTCTTCCTAACGTGCGGCGCGGCTCAGATGCCGAGGAGCTTCTTGGCGACCTTGGCGTCGCCCTTGGCGAGGACCTGCTCCTGGTCGAGGCGACGAGTGCGGCGGGTGGCCTTGCCCTCGAGGTTGTGGCGGAGGTTCGCCTGCTGCTTCATGATCTTTCCGCTTCCGGTGACCTTGAAGCGCTTCTTGGCACCCGAGTGGGTCTTCTGCTTCGGCATGTCTCTATCCTTCGTTGTGGTTCCCGGCGAGCGGGAGTCTGTGGGCCGCGTCACTCCGCCGAAGCGGAGGCAGCGGTGTCGGCGGGCGCAGCCGCCGGGGCGTCGTCAGAGGCCGCGGAGCCGGTGCGCGCCTGGCGTGCCGCCTCTTTCTTCGCATCGCGCTGGGCGTTCTGCTCGGTCTTGACCTCGGACTTGTTCTTGTGGGGCGCGACCACCATGACCATGTTGCGGCCGTCGATCGTGGGGTTCGACTCGACGGTGCCGTACTCGGCGACGTCTTCGGCGAACTTGCGCAGGAGCCGCACGCCCTGCTCGGGGCGCGACTGCTCGCGACCGCGGAAGAGGATCATCGCCTTGACCTTGTCGCCGGCCTGCAGGAAGCCCTCGGCGCGCTTGAGCTTGGTCGTGTAGTCGTGCGCTTCGATCTTCAGGCGGAAGCGAACCTCTTTGAGCACGGTGTTCGCCTGGTTGCGACGGGCCTCTTTGGCCTTCTGCGCCGTCTCGTACTTGAACTTGCCGAAGTCCATGATCTTCACCACGGGGGGCTTCGAGTTCGGGGCGACCTCGACCAGGTCGAGGTCTGCTTCCTGAGCGAGGCGCAGAGCCACCTCGATGCGGACGACGCCGACCTGCTCACCCGCGGGGCCGACGAGGCGGACCTCGGGGACGCGGATGCGGTCATTCGTGCGGGGATCGCTGATGCGGAACTCCTTGTGTCGAACGGGTGGATGCCACCGGACACGGGAGTGTCGCGGGCGGAAGATTCTCACGCCCACCCGGCACGACGCAAGCGACGGCGGGAAGTTCTGCACCCTGTCCCCCACGGCTCTCACCGTGGTGGCTACCCGGTGCCGATATCGCTGGCGGGCCGGGCGGAGTGCGAGACCCGGTAGCCTGGAGCGGCAAGCGCGGGTGGGATGTGATCCACTTTCGATCCGGAGCAGAACACTCCGGTGCGCGCCCAGTTTAGCAGAAAGCGAACCGTGACCGACAACGCCCCCTCCCCCGACCATTCCCACGACGCGGACAGCGAGCGTCTGGCCCGCTGGGAGGAGCAGGAGCGGGCCGCCGCGGCGGCCTCACGCGACATCGCCGACGTGCCCGCCGTCGAGGTGATCACGACCGCCGCCGTGCACCTGATGAGCGCCGCCGCCGTCAAGACCGGCCTGGCCGATGACCCCGAGACCCAGACCGACCTCGACGAGGCGCGCAAGCTCATCAACGCCCTCGCCGGACTCATCACCGCCGGCGCCCCCGAGATCAGCGACATGCACGCCCGATCGCTGCGCGACGGGCTGCGCTCGGTGCAGTTGGCGTTCCGCGAGGCATCCGTCATTCCCGACCCGATCGGCAAGGGCCCCGGCGAGAAGTGGACCGGCCCGGTCACCTGATCTCGGTCGCGCTCGGGCGCCGCGGCCGGGCGCTGTGGCCGGGTCAGGCGCGCAGCAGCTTGACGGTTAGCGAGTCGACGAGCACCGCGATGCGGTCATCGGCCGCCCAACGGGCGGCGAGGCGCTGCAGGATCGCGTCGAGCGCGGGCTTTTCGAGCCCGTCGACGAGGTGCAGCCCGACGATGAGTTCGGGCCCGCGCAGCCGACCCGACGAGTCGCCGTCGCTCACGGTCAGGTCGATCACGCCCAGCTCGCTCGCGACGCTGTGCTGTAGCCCCGCGTAGACCTCGGGCGAGCGCCAGGCCGGCTCCCACCGCTGCCCCTGCCCGATCGCCCACACCGCGGGGCGACGCAGCACGAACTCGGTGGCCGATGCCGGGTCGATGACGATCAGGTCACTGTCATCGGCGGCCGCCGACAGCGCGGTGCGTACGCCGTCGACGGGAACCGGGCGCGCTTTGGCATCCCACCGGGCGAGCGCGGCGACCGACGTGAACACCGGCAGCACCCGCCGCCCGTCCGGGGCGGCGACCGTGACGATCGACAGCTCCTGCGTCTTGTCGACGGTGTGCCCCGACGGGGCGATGCCGACATCTCCCGCCTCGGCGACGAGCGGGATCAGCAGCCGGGCCTCGCGGTACGCGTCGACGATCGCGACGGCGTCGCCCCTGCCTGCGTGGAACGCCTCGAGGGCGGCCAGCAGCGCGGCATCCGCCGATCCGTCGTCACCGGAATGCGGGTTCGGCTCGAAGCTGCGCCCCTCCCACGGGACGCCGGCGCTGTCAGCCTGCGACATCCAGCGCCTCGGCCAGCGTGAACGCCCCGGCATACAGCGCTTTGCCGACGATCGCGCCCTCGACACCGAGCGGCACCAGCTCGCGGAGGGCGGCGATGTCGTCGAGGGTCGAGATGCCGCCCGAGGCGACCACCGGGCGGGTGGTGCGCGCCGTGACTTCGCGCAAGAGGTCGAGATTCGGGCCCTGCAGCGTGCCGTCCTTCGTCACGTCGGTGACGACGTAGCGGCTGCAGCCGGCGTCTTCGAGACGCTCGAGCACGTGCCACAGGTCGCCGCCCTCGCGCGTCCAGCCGCGGGCCGCGAGCGTCGTGCCGCGCACATCGAGGCCGACGGCGATCGCCTCGCCGTAACGGCCGATCACATCGGCGGCCCACTCGGGGTTCTCGAGCGCCGCGGTGCCGAGGTTGATGCGGGATGCCCCCGACTCGAGCGCTGCCTCGAGGCTCGCGTCGTCGCGGATGCCGCCGGAGAGCTCGACCTGCACACCGCGCAGCTGCTTGATGACCCGGCGGATCACCGCCGTGTTGTTGCCGCGGCCGAACGCCGCGTCGAGGTCGACGAGGTGGATCCACTGCGCGCCGTCGCGCGCCCACGCGGCTGCCGCGTCGACCGGGTCGCCGTAGCTCGTCTCGGTGCCGGCCTCGCCCTGCGTGAGACGCACAGCCTTGCCGCCGGCGACATCGACGGCCGGCAGCAGGATCAGTTCAGGGGTCGACGCGAAATCGTTCACCCCGAGAGACTACCCGGCTTGCGGCAGTGACGAGATCCAGTTACGAAGCAGACGGATGCCTGCCGCGCCGCTCTTCTCGGGATGGAACTGCGTCGCCGACAGCGGACCGTTCTCGACAGCCGCGAGAAACGGGGTGCCGTAGTCGCACCAGGTGAGCACCGGCTCACGGAAGGGCTTCATCGGCTCCATGGTCCAGTGCTGCGCGCCGTAGGAGTGCACGAAGTAGAACCGTTCCGCCTCGATGCCCTCGAACAGCACCGAATCTGCGCCCGCCCGGACGGTGTTCCAGCCCATGTGCGGCAGCACCGGGGCATCCAGTTCGGTCACCGCGCCCGGCCACTCGCCGAGCCCCTCGGCATCAGCGCCGCGTTCGACCCCGTGCTCGAACAGCACCTGCATGCCGACGCAGATGCCGAGCACCGGCAGGCCGCCCGCGAGGCGCCGGCCGATCAGCTCGTCGCCGCGGCTCGCCCGGAGCGCTTCGATCACGGCGCTGAACGCACCGACACCGGGCACCACGAGGCCCGCGGCGTCGCGGATCAAGCCGCGATCGGCGGTGAGACGGGCATCGGCCCCCGCCGCCGCGAGCGCCTTGACGGCGGAGTGGACGTTGCCGGAGCCGTAGTCGAGAACGGCGACGAGCGGTGCGGTCGTCACAGAGCGCCCTTGGTGCTCGGAACCCCCACCACCAGCGGATCGAGCGCCTTCGCCTGCCGGAACGCACGGGCGAACGCCTTGTACTCGGCCTCGGCGATGTGGTGCGGATCGCGACCGCCCAGCACCGTCACGTGCACCGTGAGGCCGCCGTTGAAGGCGATCGCCTCGAACGTGTGGCGCACGAGCGACCCGGTGAATTGGCCGCCGATCAGGTGGTGCTCGAAACCGACCGGCTCGCCGGTGTGCACGAGGTAGGGCCGACCGCTGATGTCGACGACCGCCTGGGCGAGTGCCTCGTCGAGCGGCACGAGCGCGTCGCCGTAACGCGAGATACCCGCCTTGTCGCCGAGCGCCTGGCGGATCGCCTGCCCGAGCACGATCGAGACGTCTTCGACGGTGTGGTGCGCGTCGATATCGGTGTCGCCCGACGCACGCACCGTGAGGTCGGTGAGCGAGTGCTTCGCGAACGCGGTGAGCATGTGGTTGAAGAACGGCACCGTGGTGTCGATGCGGCTCTGGCCGGTGCCGTCGAGGTCGAGCTCGAGCTCAACCGTCGACTCACTCGTCGCCCGGCGGATCGAGGCCGTGCGGTGCGTGGGGGCGGTCATGGCTCAGAGTCTAGCGAGCGGCGTGCGCACCACCCGGCCCGAGCGAGGCGAGGGCGTCGAGGAACGCGGTCGACTCGGCCTCGGTACCGGCGGTGACCCGCAGGCTGCGCGGCAGCCCGACGTCGCGGATCAGCACGCCGTGGTCGTAGAGTCCCCGCCATGTGGCCGCCGGGTCGTCGACACCGGCGAACAACACGAAGTTGGTCCAGCTCTCGAACGGCTCGTAACCGAGCGCGTCGAGGGTCGCCGAGATGCGGTCGCGCTGAGCGACGATCTCGTCGACCATGGCGAGCATCGCGGGGGCGTGGCGCAGGGCCGCGCCCGCCGCGGCCTGGGTCAGCGCACTGAGGTGGTACGGCAGCCGCACGAGCCGCAGGGCCTCGATCACCGCCGGATCGGCGGCGAGGTAACCGACGCGCGCCCCGGCGAACGCGAACGCCTTGCTCATCGTGCGCGAGACGACCAGGCGCTCACGCCCCGGCAGCAGGGTCAGCGCCGAGCGCGACTCGCGTGGGGCGAACTCCTGATACGCCTCGTCGACGATGACGATGCCGCGCGCGGCGTCGTACACCGCCTCGATCACGTCGATGCCGAGCGGCGTGCCGGTGGGGTTGTTGGGGGCGCACAGGAAGACGACGTCGGGGTCGGCCGCCTCGATCTGGGCCGCCGCGTCTGCGGCGCTGAGGGTGTAGTCGACTCCGCGCGTGCCGGCGAGATAGGTCGCCCCGGTGGCGCGGGTGAGCAGGGGGTACATGGAGTACGTCGGCGCGAAGCCGAACGCCGTGCGCCCGGGACCGGCGAAGGCCTGCAGCAGGTGCTGCAGTACTTCGTTCGATCCGTTCGCCGCCCAGATCTGGTCGGCCGAGAGTCCGTGGCCGAGGTAGTCGGCGAAGCCTTCGCGGAGGGCCGTGAACTCGCGGTCGGGGTAGCGGTTCACGTCGCGCAGGGCACGCGCGAGGCTGTCGAGGATGTCGTCGGCGACGTCTTCGGGAACGGGGTGGGTGTTCTCGTTGACGTTCAGGGCCACCGGCAGCGGCGCCTGAGGCGCCCCGTACGGGGTCAGCCCGCGCAGATCGGCTCGCAGGGGAAGGTCGTCCAGACTCGCACTCACAGCCACCATCGTAGGGCGGACCGCAGCCGTGCGCTCAGTGCTGCGGGGCGTACTCCGCGGGCAGCGCGAGGCTCTGTCCCGCCGTCAGCGAGCCCGAGGGCAGCGCGTTCAGGCGAATGATCGCGTCGACGACGTCGCGCGGGTCGGCGCCCGGTGCGACCTCTTCGGCGATCGACCACAGCGTGTCGCCGGGCATGACGGTGACTTCGGAGAACGTACCGGCCGGCGCACTGCCCTCACCCGAGGCGAGCGCGCCACCGCCCGAGACGATGGCGATGCTGAGGGCGACGATCGCCGGGATCGAGGCGAGGAAGGCGAGCACGCGACGACCGCGCGCGGTCAGACGAAGCCGGGTGGCAGGTGCGCCGCCCGCGGCGGTGAACGCGGCGCCGGCACTGATGTCGATCGTGGTCATGATTCCTCCTGGGGGCGAAGCCTCGGACGATCCCTTGCGGGATGTTCGCATCCGGCGCTCGGCCGGGAGCGCCGAATGCGAACTTCTTTTCCGAAGCTATCTTCGATACAGTTCGATTGTCAAGGGGCATCCGGATCGGAATCGGATCGAACGCGACACGCGGATGCCTGCCGGCCGAGCCCGCCCTCACCGGATACGGTTTCGATAACGAGAGCCCATCACCCACCTCCGACATTCGAAGACGGTGACCCGTCAGAGATCGTCGGAGGGCGCGAATCCGAAGGAGTGCGTTCATGGACAAGCCGCAGACGCGTCGGCGAAAGAGCCTCAGCGACAAGCAGCTGGCGATCCTCGAAGTGATCCAGCGCTCGATCGCGCAGTACGGCTACCCGCCGAGCATGCGCGAGATCGGCGACGCGGTCGGGCTGAAGTCGCTCTCGAGCGTGACGCATCAGCTGGGCCAGCTCGAACTCAGCGGCTACCTGCGCCGCGACGCGGGCAAGACGCGCGCGATGGAGGTGCTGATCGACCTGCCCGGCGCGTCGACCGAGAACCCCGCCGACACCGCTCCTGCTGTCGGCGACGCCGCGCTCGTTCCGCTCGTCGGCCGGATCGCCGCGGGCGTGCCGATCACTGCCGATCAGCACGTCGAAGAGGTGTTCCCGCTCCCCCGTCAGCTCGTGGGCAAGGGCGACCTGTTCATGCTCAAGGTGAGCGGCGAGTCGATGATCGATGCCGCGATCTGCGACGGCGACTGGGTCGTCGTGCGCTCACAGGCGACCGCCGACAACGGCGACATCGTCGCGGCGATGCTCGACGGCGAGGCGACCGTCAAGACCTTCCGCCAGCGCGACGGCCACACGTGGCTGCTCCCCCGCAACAGCGCGTTCGAACCGATCCTGGGCGACGACGCCACGGTGCTCGGCAAGGTCGTCGCCATCCTCCGCGCGGTCTGACTCAGCTGAGCTCGCTCCGCACGAGGGCAGCCCCCGCACTCAGCGCACTGAGCTTCTGCAGCGCGACCTCGCGCGGGAACGGCGCCATGCCGCAGTTGGTGCTCGGGATGAGCTTGTCGGCGTCGACGAAAGCGAGCGCACGGCGGAGCGTGCCGGCGACCTCGTCGGGGGTCTCGATGGCGTCGTTCGCGACGTCGATCGCGCCGAGCATGACCTTCTTGCCGCGGATGAGTTCGATGAGGTCCATCGGAACGTGCGAGTGCTGGCATTCGAGCGACACGATGTCGATCGACGAGCGCTGCAGCAACGGGAACGACTCTTCGTACTGCCGCCACTGCGACCCGAGGGTCGCCTTCCAGTCGTTGTTCGCAGTGATGCCGTAGCCGTAGCAGATGTGCACGGCCGTCTCGGCGCGCAGGCCCTCCGCCGCGCGTTCGAGGGCGGCGACACCCCAATCCTTCACCTCGTCGAAGAACACGTTGAACGACGGCTCGTCGAACTGGATGATGTCGACCCCCACCGCTTCGAGCGCCTTCGCCTCTTCGTTGAGGATGACGGCGAACTCCCACGCGAGCTTCTCTCGGCTCTTGTAGTGGGCGTCGTAGAGCGTGTCGACCATCGTCATCGGGCCGGGAAGGGCCCATTTGATCGGCCGGTCGGTCGTCGAGCGCAAGAAGGTCGCGTCGTCGACGAACACGGGGCGCTCGCGGCGCACCTCGCCGACGACGGTCGGCACACTCGCGTCGTAGCGATCGCGGATGCGCACGGTCTCGCGCTTGTCGAAGTCGACTCCGCTCAGGTGCTCGATGAACGTCGTGACGAAGTGCTGCCGGGTCTGCTCGCCGTCGCTGACGATGTCGATGCCGCGCCGCGCCTGCTCGTGCACGGCGATGCGCAGCGCGTCGTGCTTGCCCTCGTCCAGGGCATCCCCCTCGAGGGCCCACGGCGACCACAGCACCTCGGGCTCCGCGAGCCACGACGGCTTCGGCAGGCTGCCGACGATCGTCGTGGGCAGGAGCGTGTGCACGGGAACGGATGCCCCGGTCACGCGAACGCCGCCTCGACGCCGGCCGCCCACCGCTCGAGCACCTCGCGGTGCGGCTCGATGAAGTGCTCCTGCGCGTAGCGGCCCTGGGTGAGGGCGAGCCGGCTGCGCTCCTCACGGTCGTAGTCGATCTGGGTGCGCGAGAAGTCTTGCGCCGCGAGGCTCGGCCGGTAGACGGCGGGAGCCGCCGAGTTGGCGTTGTAGATCTCGGGTCGGTAGATCTTCTGAAAGGTCTCCATCGCGCTGATCGTGCCGGCCAACTGCAGGTCGGTGTAGCCGGCGGGCAGGTCTCCGCTGAAGTAGAACGCGAGCGGCGCCACGCTGCCGCGCGGCATGAAGTAGCGCGCCTGCAGCCCCATCTTCGCGAAGTACTCGTCGGTCAACGACGGCTCGGGCTGGGCGTACTCGACACCGAGGATCGGGTGATGGTTGTCGGTGCGCCGGTAGGTCTTGCTGGTCGAGACGCTGATGCAGATCACGGGAGGCTGCGCGAACCGCTCCCGGTAGGCGACCGAGTCGAGGAAGCGCCGGAAGAGCGTGCCGTGCAGGTCGCCGAAGTCGCTCGGCGCGATGGGCGCGCCGGCCTCGGTGCGCTCGGCGACGGCCGGCAGCAGCACGCTGAAGTCGTAGTCGCGCACATACGACGAGAAGTTGTTGCCCACGATCCCGTGGGTGCGCAGCCCCGTCTGCCGGTCGAGGACGTGGATGTCGAGGACTTCGAGCAGCGGGAAGCGCTGGTCGGCGCCCTCCGCGGCGAACTCGAGCTGCACCGAGACGATCTCGAGTTCGAGCGTGTAGCGGTCGCCGGTCGGGTTGTCGCACGGCATGAGGTCGTTGAAGCGGCGGTCGATCATCGTGAGGGTGTTGCGCAGGTTCTGCTCCCGGTGCTCGCCGCGTGCCAGGTTGGCGAAGTTCGTCGTGATGCGCGAGCTTTCGGCCGGGGTGTAGTGCTCGTCGAAGCGCGTGGTGGTGATGCTGAAGGCGACGTCGTCTGCCATGAGTGGCCAATCCGAGTGGGCGGGCGGCCGCGAGCCGGCCGGAGAAAAGAAGTGCTCTCCATCGTGCAGGCACTGGCAGATATCGGGTAACTCATGCCGACTATGCATCCATATAGCCTCTCCCTATGGGAAGGTGGGCCTATGGCACAGGGCACCGGTGGACTGACGCTGCAGCAGTTGCGGTACTTCATCGAGGTCGCCGCCGAGGGGTCGATCTCGGCGGCCGCCGACGTGCTCTACGTCGCGCAGCCGACGATGTCGGCCGCGATGAAAGACCTCGAGGCGCGGGTCGGGCGCACGCTGCTCGTCCGCTCCGCGCGCGGGGTCAGCCTGACCACCGACGGCGCGGAGTTCCTCGGCTATGCCCGACAGGTCGTCGAGCAGGTCGAGTTGCTCGAGCAGCGTTACCTCGGGCGGCCGCCCTCGCGGCGCCTGCTGGGCGTCTCCGCGCAGCACTACTCGTTCGCCGTCGACGCGTTCGTGCGCATGGTGAAGTCGAGCGGCGCGGCGCAGTACGAATTCGCGCTGCGCGAGACCCGCACGTGGGACATCATCGACGACGTCCGCACCCTGCGCAGCGAACTCGGCATCCTCTACCGCAACGACTTCAACCGCAAGGTCATCGACCGGCTGCTCCGCGACAGCGGGCTCGCCTTCCATCCGCTCTTCGTCGCGTCTCCGCACATCTTCATCTCGCGCCGCAACCCGCTGGCCGCACGGGCACGCGTGACCCTCGACGACCTGACAGAGCTCCCGCGGCTGACCTTCGACCAGGGCGCGAATAACGCGTTCTACTTCTCCGAAGAGATCCTCTCCACCTCGTCGAGCGCGCAGGAGATCCGTGTCTCGGACCGCGCGACGATCTTCAACCTGATGATCGGCCTCGACGGCTACACGATCTCGACGGGCATCGTGAGCGACGAGCTCGACCCCGAGATCGTCGCCATCCCGCTCGACGTCGACGAGCGCATCGAGATCGGCTGGATCGACCACGCCTCGATCCCGCTCACCGAGCAGGCCCAGCGCTACCTCGACGAGGTGCGCGCCGTCGTCGCCGGGTTCGGGGTGACGCTCCTGGAGTGACGCGGCGCGGTGAGGCATCCACCCCTGCTGTCGGAGCGGGCGCGTAGCGTGAAGGGCATGGTCGACACACTCCCCTACGGTTCCTGGCCCTCACCGTTCACCGCCTCGTGGGCCTCGAAGGCCTCACCGCGCGTCGACGGCGCCGCCTTCGTGGGCGACGAGATCTGGTGGGGCCAGTCCGTGCCCGAAGAGGCCGGTCGCACGACGGTGCGGCGGCGCGCCGACGCCGGGGTCGAAGACGTCTTGCCCGCGCCGTGGAACGCCCGCTCGCGCGTGCACGAGTACGGCGGCGGGTCGTGGGCGGCCGATGCGGGCGGCACCCTCTGCTTCGTCGAGAAGAGCGACCAGCGGGTGTGGGCGCTGCGGCCGGGCGCGAAGCCGGTTCCCCTCACTCCCGAAGACCCGGCGACCAGTTACGGCGGCCTGCGGTTCTCACGCGGGCGACTGCTCGCCGTGCGCGAGTGGCAGGGTGAGGGGACGGTCAGGCGCGGCATCGTCGAGATCGCGGTCGAGGGTGCGGCATCCGTTCGCCAGCTCGTCGCCGACAGCGATTTCGTCGCCCAGCCCGATCTCTCGCCCGACGGCACGCACCTCGCCTGGGTCGCGTGGGACCACCCGCACATGCCGTGGGACCGCACCGAGGTGCGCGTCGGCCGCATCGACGACGGTCGGGTGCGCTCGTGGGCGGCGGTGACGGCGGGCGACACGGCCGCCCTGCAGCCGACATGGCGCACCGACACCGACCTCGTCTATCTCGACGAACCGACCGGCCGCTGGAACCTCTGGCACCGTGAGCACGGCGCTGAAGGCTTCGGGCCGGCCGAGCCAGTCGCCGCCGCCGACGCCGACACCGGCGGAGCGCTCTGGTCGCTCGGCGCACGATGGTACGGCGTGCTCGAGGGCGGCCGCATCGTCGCGGTGCGCACCAACGGGGCCGACGAGCTCGTGATCATCGACGAGCACGGCGGCGCCACGCGGGTCGACCTGCCCGCGACGAGCGAGCTGAACGTCGACGCCGTCGAGGGCTCTCGGGCGCTCGTCTCGGGAAAGGGCGCGGGCACGAGCGGACTGTGGCTCGTCGACGCCGGCACAGGCAGAGTCGTGCAAGTCGCGGGAGACCCCGCCGAGATCGACGCGCCATGGATGCCGCGCACCCGCGCGATCACCACCGACGGCCCGCACGGGCCGGTGCACGCCTTCGTGCACCCGCCGCAGCACCCGGGCTTCACCGGACCGGCCGACGAGCGCGCACCCTACGTCGTCATGGTGCACGGAGGCCCGACCGGGCACGACGGCGGCGTCGCCGACGCGAAGACGGTGTACCTCACGAGTCGCGGGATCGGGGTCGTGCAGGTGAACTACGGCGGGTCGACGGGTTACGGGCGCGACTACCGGGAGCGCCTGCGCGGTCAGTGGGGGGTCGTGGACGTCGACGACGTCGTCGCTGCCGCAGCGGGGCTCGCGGCGGCGGGCGACGCCGACGGCGAGCGCCTTGCGATCAAGGGTGGATCGGCCGGCGGCTGGACGGTGCTCGCCGCGCTCGCCCGCACCGACGCCTTCGCGGCCGGGATCAGCCGGTACGGGGTCGCCGACGCCCGCACGCTCGCCGAAGACACGCACGACTTCGAGTCGCGCTACCTCGACGGGATGATCGGGCCGCTCCCCGAGGCCGAAGAGCTCTACCGCGAGCGTTCACCGCTGACGCACGTCGACGGGTTCACCGCCCCCGTGCTGCTCCTGCAGGGCGACGAAGACCGTGTGGTGCCGCCGTCGCAGTCCGAGGCGATCCGCGACGCGCTCGCGGCACGGGGCATCCCGCATGCCTACCGGCTGTATGCGGGCGAAGGACACGGATTCCGCCGCGCCGAGACGATCATCGACGCGACCGAGGCCGAAGTCGCTTTCCTCGGCGCCGTGCTCGGCTTCACCCCGCCCGATGTGCCGCCGATCACGCTCGACGGAGCAGGGGCGGATCAGACCGCGTAGGCCGCGAGCCGGCCGCCGAGGATCGCCGGCACGTGCGCGTGCAGGAAGGTGCCGTCGGGGCCGTGCTCCTGCGCGAGGATGATGCCGTTCTCGTGCACCGCCGAGACGAGGTCGCCCCGGTCGTAGGGCACGACCGCACGCACCTCGACGGCGGGCAGCGGCAACGTGCGCTCGATCGTCTCGCGCAACTCGTCGATGCCCTCGCCTGTGCGCGACGAGACGAACAGGGCCTGCGGCGCGAGACCGCGCAGCACCAGGCGCGTGTCGTCGTCGACGAGGTCGGCCTTGTTGAACACGACGATCTCGGGAAGATCCCGCGCGCCGACGTCGCCGATCACGTCACGGACCGTCGCGAGCTGTGCGGCCGGGTCGGGGTGCGAGGCATCCACCACATGCACGATGACGTCGGCGTCGCCCACCTCTTCGAGGGTCGAGCGGAACGCCTCGACGAGCTGGTGCGGCAGGTTCCGCACGAAGCCGACGGTGTCGGTCAGCGTGTAGACGCGCCCATCGGCGGTCTCGCTGCGGCGCACCGAGGTGTCGAGGGTCGCGAACAGCGCGTTCTCGACGAGCACTCCCGCGCGGGTCAGGCGGTTCAGCAGACTGGACTTGCCGGCGTTGGTGTACCCGGCGATCGCGACGGCGGGGATCGTGTTGCGCTTGCGTTCGGCACGCTTCGCCTCGCGCGCGGGAGCGAAGTCGCGCAACTGGCGCCGCAGCTGCGCCATCTTGGTGCGGATGCGGCGGCGGTCGAGCTCGATCTTGGTCTCACCGGGGCCGCGCGAGCCCATGCCCGCACCGCCCGCACCGACCTGGCCACCGGCCTGCCGGCTCATCGAGTCGCCCCAGCCGCGCAGGCGGGGCAGCAGGTATTCGAGTTGGGCGAGCTCGACCTGGGCCTTGCCCTCGCGGCTCTTGGCGTGCTGACTGAAGATGTCGAGGATGACGGTGGTGCGGTCGATCACTTTGACCTTGACGACGTCTTCGAGCGCGCGCCGCTGACTGGGCGCGAGTTCAGTGTCGGCGATGACGGTGTCGGCGCCGACGGCCGCGACGAGGTCGCGGAGCTCTGCCGCCTTGCCGCGCCCGATGTAGGTCGCCGGGTCGGGGTGCGGGCGGCGCTGCAGCACGCCGTCGAGCACGACGGCGCCCGCGGTCTCGGCGAGCGCGGCGAGCTCGCGCAGCGAGTTCTCGGCGTCGTCCTGCGAGCCCTGCGGGTACACGCCGACGAGCACCACGTTCTCGAGGCGCAGCTGGCGGTATTCGACCTCGGTGACGTCTTCGAGCTCGGTCGAGAGCCCGGGCACACGGCGCAGCGCGGCACGCTCTTCGCGATCCCACTGATCGCCGTCGGTGTCGCCGTACGCGACCGTCGAGGCATCCTGCAACGCCTGCGCGGCGCCGAAGACATGCGCGCCCGTCCGCGACTCGGCGCGCGCGAGCACCCGGTCGACGGGGTCGATCGGCAGGTCGTGCGCGTCGACGTCGTAGCCTGCACCTTCGTCGGTGCCGTTGGTGTCGCTCGTTCCGGTGATGCCGGTGGTGTCTGTCATTCGATCCATTTCGTGGTGAGCCTTGCAGTCTAGTCGTTGTGTGGCCTCCCGCGCCGTGGCGCGGCTCCGGTACGCTCGCATCTCATGGAGAGCGATCACTACTTCAGTGCCTCTCCGTCCAGCGCCGAGAACCAGCGCCGCATCTCCGTGACCCTCGCGGGCCGCAGCGGCGATGTCACGACCGCGGGCGGGGTGTTCAGTCCCGCGCACGTCGACGGCGGCACGGCGGTGCTGCTGTCGAACACGCCCCCTCCTCCCCCGGGCGGTCACCTGCTCGACCTCGGCTGCGGATGGGGTCCCATCGCCCTGAGTCTCGCGGTGCAGTCGCCGCACGCGACGGTGTGGGCCGTCGATGTGAACGAGCGCGCCCTCGACCTCGTCCGTCTGAACGCGCAGGCCTGGGGCCTCGATAACATCAACGCCGTCCTGCCCGAAGATGTTCCGTCCGCCGTCACGTTCCGCACGATCCGCTCCAACCCGCCGATCCGGGTCGGCAAGAACGAACTGCACGGCCTGCTGCAGCGGTGGCTGCCGCGCCTCGAAGAGCGCAGCGACGCGTGGCTCGTCGTGCAGCGCAATCTCGGTTCGGATTCGCTGCAGCGGTGGATCGCCGCGACGTTCGACGACGGGTATTCGGTCATGCGCTCCGCGACGGCGCGCGGATTCCGGGTGCTCAAGGTGCGTCGTCACGGGGCGGTGCCCACCGCCCCGGTCGACATCGTGGAGGGGTGAGAGCGTGGAGCAGAGCGCGCAGCGGCGGGTACCCATCGAATCGCAGCGCGTCGACGCGCCGCTCACGTCGTCCGCGGTGCTGCTGACCCTCACCCTGACCGATCCGGCGGCGGGGTCCGAGGCGGTGCGGATCGTCCGCGGCGTGCTCGCCGACCTCGAGGACATCACGAAGAACGTCGCCTTCCGAGACCTCGACGCGGCGCTCGCCTGCACGGTCGGCATCGGCAGCGACGTGTGGGATGCCGTGACCGGCGCCGCCCGGCCCGCCGAGCTGCATCCGTTCCGCGGGGTCGTCGGTGCCGTGCACACGGCGCCGTCGACCCCGGGCGACCTGTTCGTGCACATCCGCGCCAACCGGCGGGACCTGTGCTTCGAGCTCGAGCGTCAGCTACTCGACCGGCTGCACGGGGCGGTCCTCGTCACCGATGAGACCGTCGGGTTCCGGTACTTCGATGCCCGTGACCTGCTCGGCTTCGTCGACGGCACGGCGAACCCCGTCGGAGATGCCCTCCCCGCCGCGACGCTGGTGGATGCCTCGGATCCCGCGGCCGACCCCGCGGCCCACGGCGGAAGCTACCTCGTTGCGCAGAAGTACGTGCACAGCCTCGCGGCGTGGAACCGGATGTCGGTGGAGCAGCAGGAGGCGGTGATCGGACGCACGAAGCTCGACAACATCGAGCTGGCGGATGCCTCGGCATCCGAACAGAAGTCGCACAAGACCCTCTCGACCATCACCGACGACGACGGCGTGGAGCACGACATCCTGCGCGACAACATGCCGTTCGGCTCACCCGGCCACGGCGAGTTCGGCACGTACTTCATCGGCTACACGGCACGGCTGTGGGTCATCGAGCGGATGCTCGAGCGCATGTTCCTGGGCGACCCGCCCGGCAAGCACGACCGGCTGCTCGACGCATCGACGGCGCTCACCGGCGGCGTCTTCTTCGTGCCGCCCGCGGGGCTGCTGGCCGGGCTCGGCGACTGACGCGGCGCCGCTCAGGCCAGGGCGACCTCACCCGAGTACACGATCGCCGCCGGCCCCGACAGCAGCACGTGGTCGCCGTCGCGCTCAGCCGCGATGCGGACCCCCAGCACACCGCCGGGGACCTCGACCGACCACTCGTCGGGCGCGGCCGGGCCCGCCCAGTGCCGTACGGCGAGGGCGGAGGCGGCGACCCCCGTGCCGCACGAGAGCGTCTCGCCGACGCCGCGCTCGAACACGCGCATGCGGATGGCGCCGACGCCCTCGCGCACGAGCGCCGGCCCCTGCGGGGTGCGCGACGCGGCCGGCACGACGAACTCGATGTTCGCACCGTGCGGCGGCGCGGGGGTCGCGACCGGCTGCACCGTGAGGTCGAGGGCGTCGAGCTCGGCGGGGTCGCCGAGGGCGATGACGATGTGCGGGTTGCCGACGTCGATGCCGACGCCGGGGCGCGGCACATCGAGCCCGCGGGCGTGCACGACGATCTCCGACTCGTCGACCGCGAACAAGCCGAGATCGACTTCGAAGCCCAGGTCGCTGCGCGTAACGCGCTTGGTGCCGGCACGCGTGCCGATGGCGATCGGGGCCGCATCGATATCGGCGAGGCCCGTCTCGACGAGGTACTTCGCGAAGACGCGGATGCCGTTGCCGCACATCTCGGCGGCCGAACCGTCGGCGTTGCGGTAGTCCATGAACCACTCGGCGTCCGGGGTCGCGGCGCCCTCGGGGAGCGCTGCCGACCGGACGACCCGCAGCGTGCCGTCGGCGCCGATGCCGAACCGGCGGTCGCACAGGGCCGAGACCTGCGCGTCGCTCAGTTCGAGCATGCCGTCGGGGTCGGGGATGATGACGAAGTCGTTGCCGGTGCCCTGGCCCTTGGTGAACGCGACGGTCTGCGGCATGCGGTTCAGTCTAGGGCGCGCAGCAGAGACGGAGCTCAGTCGGCGATCAGGCGCTTTCCGGTCGTCCAGGTGTCGAACGGCTCATAGCCGAGCTCGCCGTAGAACGCGTGCACGCCGCCGTTCTCGGGGCGCACCATGAGCTGCACCTTCGGGCAGCCGAGCTCGAGCAGTCGCTCTTCGGCCGCCTCGACGAGGCGGCGACCGATCCCCTCGCCGCGGCGCGCCGGGGCGCTCGCGAGGTAGTACAGCCAGCCGCGGTGCCCGTCGTACCCGGCCATCACCGTGCCGACGAGCTCGCCGGGAGCCTGAGCACCGATGCCATCGCCGACGCCGGCGGCCTCGCCATCGCCCGTGTCGAGTTCCTCGCCGCGGTCCACCGCGACGAGGAAGAGCTCGGGCTGCACGGTGAGCTTGCGGCGAATGTCCTGATAGGGGTTGTTCCACGGCCGCGACAGACCGGTCTCCTGCCAGAGCGAGACCGTCGCCTCGGTGTCGGCCATCTGGAAGGGGCGGATCTCGATGCTCATTCGGGCGAGTCTGCCAGGTCCGCGGCATCCGCGGCGGGATCCGTCCACCGGATGCCGTCGTAGCGGCGGAACCACGACACCTGACGGCGTGCGTAGCGCCGGGTGAGCGCCTGCGTCTGCGCGATGGCCTCGGCCTCGGTCAGCTCACCACGCAGCTGCGCCAGAGCCTGGGCGTAGCCGATGGCCCGGCCTGCGGTCGGCGAGCCTTCGAGCCCGACCTGTTGCAGCCGGGAGACCTCCTCGAGCATGCCGCCGCGCCACATGCCCTCGACGCGCCGGTCGAGCCGCTCGACGAGCGCGGCCCGCTCGAGCGCGACGCCGATGATCGTCGTGGGCGCATGCCAGAGCGGGGGGCTCTCGGGCAGGGCCGCGCCGTGCGTCGCGGCGCCCTGAGCGAGCACCTCCAGGGCGCGCACGATGCGGCGGCCGTTGCGTGGATCGACGCGGGCGGCGGTGGCGGCGTCTGCGTTCTGCAGGCGCGCGTACAGCGCCGCTGCGCCGTGCTGCTCGAGGTCGGCCTCGAGCTGCGCGCGCACCGCATCGTCGTGCGGCGGGAAGCGGAAGTCGAAGATCACGCTCGAGACGTACAGTCCCGACCCGCCCACGAGGATCGCGTCGGCACCGTGGGCGAAGACGCCCTCGATCGCCTGCCGGGCGGCCGGCTGATACCAGGCGACCGCGGCCTCGTCGGTCACGTCGAGCGCGTCGAAGAGATGGTGCGGGATGCCTCGGCGCTCCGCCTCGGGAAGCTTGGCCGTCCCGACATCCATGCCGCGGTACAGCTGCATCGCATCGGCGTTGACGATCTCGGCCGGGCGGCCGCGCGCCGCGAGGGTCTGCGCGAGCCGCAGCGACAGGTCGGTCTTGCCGGTGCCGGTCGCGCCGACCACCGCCCACAGACGCGCGCCGTCGGCGCGCTCGGGCGTGCCCTGATCGCTCACAGCGCCGGGCTTCGCCG
>NZ_JAAGRY010000018.1 GCF_015707995.1 Microbacterium paulum | reverse complement strand
CAGCGCGGCCTCGGCAAACTCACCCCCGCCGAGTTTGAGATGATCTACAAGGACGCAGAAGCGGCCTGATCACCCCAAACCCCGACTATCAACAAGACTCGGGGCAGACCCAGCCAGCCCAGGTGAGCCGTTCGACATGCTGCTCGATCCATCGCTCCATGCCGCAGCGCTGACCTATGAGGCCAGGCTGCGTGCGGGAGAGGACGTAAAGCCCGCTGATGTCGCGGGTTTGAACATCCACTCCATGGTTGACCTGAGGGGACTCGAACCCCTGACCCCCGGAGCCTGACCCGGCGTCGCCACCTGGCCATCTCGAGCGCGTCGACAACGATCTCCGCGGTGATGCGATCCGAGATCGACCAGCCCACGATGCGCCTGGAGTAGGCGTCGATCACCGCAGCGCAGTAGACCCATCCGTCCCTGGCCCGGTGTTGCGTGATGTCGCAGAACCAGAGCCGGTACGGGGCGTCGGCGCGGAACTGCCGTTTCACGAGATCCTCGTGCGTGGCCGTGTCCGGCTTCCAGCCGCGCCGCTTGCGGCGATGCGAGACGCCAACCAGTCCGTCCAGTCGCATGAGCCGCGCGACGCGCTTGCGGCCCACCTGAACACCGAGGCCCGGCCGCAGCTCTGCGAGCACCCGCGGGGCGCCATAGATCTCGCGGGAGTCTGAGTGGATGCGACGAATCGTGATCGTCAACTCCGCGTCGGCGACGGACCGCGGTGATGGCATCCGCTCCCGCCGTTCGTGGTATCCCGAGGTGGAGACCCCAAGGAACCGGCAGGCCACCGCGACAGGCACACCGTCAGCGGCGAGCTCCTGGACCAGCCGGAACCCCATTTTGGGAGGACGTTCTCCCTGGCGAAGTGCGCCGACGCGCGCTTGAGGATCTCGTTCTCCATCTCCAGCACCCGCAACCGGCGCCTCAGCTCGACGAGCTCCTTGTGCTCCTCGGTCGTCAGACCCGGCTTGCGGCCGGAATCGACCGCATCACGATTCATCCAGTTCCGAAGACAGGACTCGCTGATCCCGAGTTCACGCGCGGTCTGGCCGACGGGGTTTCCCTGGGCAACCAGGCCAGGGCTCGACGCCGGAACTCCGGCGGTCGGGCAGCAGGCATCTCACGGACTCCTTCCGAGACGATCATCGCCTCAAAGTTGGTGTCCGGGAAAGCGGGGCAGGCTCCCATGGCCTGTGCTGCGGGCGTGTCGAGTGGGTCGTTCAGGGGCGACGCGGGAGCGTCGACGCGACGTGCTGAGAGGTGGTTCCAGTCGAGCACTAGCACACCGGCTACAGGCATGGCGATAGGTCAGGAACGGCGTCGCTCCCTACGCAGGAGGGAGCGCAGAGTCTCGGCGTTCGCGTAGCCGACCCGTAGCGCGATCTCGGCGGAGGTGAGGTCCGTGGTTGCTGAGAGGTGCCGAGCTCGTTCGATGCGAAGCCGTTGGACGAAGCCGAGCGGAGTGAGGTTGAGCGCCGAACGGACTCGTCGTTCGAGGGTGCGCCGGCTGGTGCCAAGTGACTGCGCGACGAAGGCGACGTTGAACGGTTCGCCCAGGCGGGCGCGCACGAAGCGTTCGAACTCGACGATGATCGGGTCCTCGTGCCGGAGATGTTCGTAAGCGACGAAGGCCGCCTGCGACGGGCGCTCGTCGATGATGAGGAGCTTGGCGACATGTTGGGCCAGGTCGGGGCTGATCGATCGCACGAGTGAGAGCGCGAGGTCGATGTGGGCGAACGCGGCGCCGGCGGTGACGAGGTTCCCGTCGACCACGACCATGGTGTCGAGATCGAGGGCGACGGTCGGATAGCGCTTCAGGAACTCCGGCCCCAGGAACCAGCTGGTCGTCGCCCGCCGATGATGCATCCGTCCGGTCTCGGCGACAGCGAACACGCCGGTGCACGCCGCGGCGATCCGGGTGGTCGCCTCGTCGAGGCGCCCGAGCGAGGCGATGACCGAACGAGCATCTCGGCTCTGGAGGACGTCGTTGGTAGCGGCGGCCGTAAGGGTTCCAAGCGCAGGGACGACGACCACGTCGAACTCTCCGGACTCCGACAGCGGGTGGTCCACCGACAGGGTCATCGATGCCGTCGTGGTCACTCGCCGTTTCGGTCCGAGGATGGCGAGTTCGATCGGGTCGATCCGCGGGTCGACATCGCCGCGCGCACCGTCGGCCACCCGCACGATGTCGATGATCGACGCGATAGCCGAACCGAAGCAGCCGTCGATCGCGATCAGTCCGATACGCATGACGTAAACAATAGCAATACTGCCGTATACGCCACTACCCACCGGTCCTCGCTCGTCATAGGCTGAACTCGCTTCACCAAGAAACCTCGACACCTAGGAGAGTCCCTCATGTCCACACCCGCATCACTTCCGTATGCCTTCGTCGCCAAGATCGTCGCGGCCGATGGACAGCACGACGCGCTCGCCGATCTGCTCGCCGGCGCTGTCGCACTCGCCAACGAAGAAGTAGGAACGATTGTCTGGTTCGCGGTCAGGACCCACGCCGACACCTTCTGGATCTTCGATGCATTCCCCGACGAGGCCGCTCGCGACGCCCACGCCAACGGCGCCATCGTCGCAGCCCTGATGGCCAACCAGCACCTCCTCAGCGCAGCACCCGAGATCCTGGCGGCCGACGTCCTCGCGTCCAAGCTCCCGTAGTCCGCCAACGCACGAGACGATCGCGCCCCGCCGAGCCGTCGCCAGGTCGCGACGCAACGCCACGCTGCGTTGCCCAGCGGTGCGAGGCCTATCGGCACACGGACAGGATGCCGGCCGCGAGCGCTCAGCCGGCGAGGGGTCCGTCGCAGAGGAGAGCGATGTCGGTGTCGGGCAGAGCCGTGAGGCCAGCGCATCGCGCGACCACCCGAACCGAACCGCCCCTGACCTGCGTTTCCGCAGGTCAGGGGCTGTTCGCCGGAGCCGCCTGTCGGAATCGAACCGACGACCTAATCACGTCGGCTTTGCGTCTATCGCTTGATGCGCCCACTTGACGGCGCTCACTGAAATTCCTCGGTTCTGCTCGGCGGGTTCCAGCGGTCGTCGCTACACGGCTCTCTCGGGACTGTCAGCAAAACGGTGGATCTGGGACTGGCCTGACCGAAAGGAAGGGCTATGAGCCAGACCATCGAGATGATCGATCCTGTGACGGGAGAGATCATCGGTCAGCAACAGATCGCCGAGCAGCTGCTTGCGCAGGCGAAGGAGCAGGGCGTCGGCCTCGTGGGGCCGGGAGGCCTGCTGGGCGGGCTGACGAAGACCGTGCTCGAGACCGCGCTCGAGGCGGAGATGACCGAGCATCTCGGCTATGAGAAGCACGCATCATCGAACGGCGAGAACGCGCGCAAACGGACCCGGTCCAAGACCGTGCTCACCGAGGTCGGTGCCGTCGAGATCGACGTGCCGAGAGATCGTGACGGGTCGTTCCAGCCGAAGATCGTGCGCAAGCGGCAGCGGCGGTTGGACGGGATCGACGAGATTGTCCTGTCGCTGACCGCGCGCGGGCTGCGCAACAAGCCGTTCTACGTCGCCGTCGGCGTCACCACGGCCGGGGAGCGCGACATCCTCGGGATCTGGGCCGGCGATGGCGGCGAGGGCGCGAAGTTCTGGCTGGGCGTGCTCACCGAGATCAAGAACCGCGGTGTCGAGGACGTGTGCATCGTGGTCTGCGACGGGCTGAAGGGCTTGCCGGAGTCGATCACCACGACGTGGGAGCTCGCGGTCGTGCAGACGTGCATTATCCACCTGATCCGCAACACGTTCCGCTTCGCGTCGCGCAAGTACTGGGACCAGATCGCCCGTGACCTGCGCCCTGTCTACACCGCGCCGACCGAAGCCGCCGCGAAGGCGAGGTTCGAGGAGTTCGCCGAGAAGTGGTGCACGATGTATCCCGCGATCCGCAAGCTCTGGGAGAACGCCTGGACGGAGTTCATCCCGTTCCTGGACTACGACGTCGAGATCCGCCGCATCATCTGCAGCACCAACGCGATCGAGTCCCTCAACGCCCGCTACCGCCGCGCGGTCAGGGCGCGTGGGCACTTCCCGAACGACGCCGCCGCGTTGAAGTGCCTCTACCTCGTGACTCGGTCGCTTGACCCCACTGGCAGGGGTCGGGCACGCTGGGTGACGAGGTGGAAGCCCGCACTCAACGCCTTCGCGATCACCTTCGAAGGCCGAATCAACTGAAATGCGCCAGGCCAGATCCACCGTTAATCTGACACACCCTGACGGTGTCGTGCCGGGTCCTGAAGCTCGCAAGACAGCCCTACTACCGGTGGCGCAACAATCCGATCGTGACGCGGACCTGCTGCGCGCGTATCGGATCAACGCGCTCCACGACGCGCACCACGACGACCCGACGTTCGGCTACCGATCCCTCGCCGACGAAGCCCGCCGAGCGGGGTGGCGGATGAGCAGGCGCACGGCGTGGAAGCTGTGTTCGCAGGCCGGGATTCTCTCGTCCTCGCAGCGCCGGCGGCGCGGGAAGGGCAAGAAAGCCGGCCCGCCGGTGTTCGACGATCACGTGCAGCGGGTGTTCCACGCGGACGCGCCGAACCGACTCTGGCTCACGGACATCACGGAGCATTGGACGAGCGAAGGCAAGCTCTATTGCTGCGCGATCAAGGACGTGTTCTCGAACCGGATCGTTGGCTACTCGATCTCGGATCGGATGACCGCGAAGCTCGCCGTCGACGCCGTCCGAAACGCCGTCGCCCGCCGCGGTGAGGTCGCCGGCTGCATCCTGCACGCCGATAGGGGTAGCCAGTTCCGCAGCCGCGCCATGGCCCGCGAGTTACGCCGTCACGACATGGTCGGATCGATGGGCCGTGGCGGCGCCGCAGGGGACAACGCGGCCATGGAATCGAAGCCAAGCTAGCCGAGCCGCTCACACTCGCGGCCTAAACCGAAACTGTCACCAGTTCGTTCCTCACGCCCGCGGCCTTCTCCTCGACCGGTACCGACGCGTCGTCGGCTTCCCATTCGCCTAGTTCTCCGGACAACGGGTCAGTTTCCACGAGCATGGCGGAATCCGTGGAGCACAACAGAACCGATACTGCTTGACTCTCGATGGACCTCTTCGTGTAGTGCACTCGCGACGCCATCGAAACGGAGACTGGCGGAGAACGCCATTCAGTCTCCGGGGTGGGCGGTCCGGTCCGCGAGGAGACGAGCGGCCTCCGCAGCGTATGGTGCTTCCACTTGGACCTCGTAGTGGGCCGCCTCGAGGGTCTTCTGTGATTCGAAGTCCCGTTGGCCGCCCGTAGCCAGGTATCCAACGAAGTAAAGCAAAGCACCCCAAACCGCGCCGGAGGCGACTGAGATGATCACGATGGCCAGCCAACCGAATCCGGGGGCGAACAGCCCGAACAGCAGGCCTAGCAGAAGACCGAACCATGCTCCAGCGGCTGCGCCTCTGAGCGCAGCCTTTCCTCCTGTCAAGCGACCGAGTACATGCTCGACAACACGAACGTCGAGCCCCACGATCGCCACTCGTTCCACAGGGAAGCCGGCGTCGGCAAGACGGTCAACCGCTGCCTGCGCACTGGCGTAGTCAGAGAACCGCGCGATCGTTTGTTTCCAGCGGGGGTCATTGGTGGACGAGAACTCACTAGCGTCCTGTTCCGGAGGGTTGTTGCGAGGGGCCTCGGGGCTTGTCATGGACTTACTCCTTTAGTGAAAACTGGATGAACTTTAGTGAAAACTGGATGAACCACCGTGCTACGACCAGAAGGCTGGGTGCACGCCCGTCTTCGGGTCTTGCAAGGCCGGGTGTTGCACCGTTCGGCATCAGGGCGAGGTCGCCCTTGTTTTGCTTTCGGCGCGTGCCGCGAACGAGAAGCTAACTTTGGCTCGTCGATGGGTCTCCGGCCGGGCGTTGCTCCTGAGCCGAGTGCTGACTCAGGACATGAATCTTGCGCGGCTTGGCTTTCTGGCTGACCGGGATGACCAGGCTGAGCACGCCGTTGTCGTACGAGGCGGAGATGTTCGCCGAGTCCACACCCTCACCGATGCTGAACTGGCGGAGGTAGGTACCCGCCGGTCGCTCCTGAATGAGCCACTTGACTCCCTCGGTGCGGGGTGCAGTGCGCTGGGCGCGGATCGTCAGCAACTGACCGTCGACGTCGATGTCTATCGACTCCGGTTCGACCCCGGGCAGGTCGGCGGTGAGAATGTAACGGTCAGCTTCCCGGTACAGGTCGACCGGCATCACACGCGGTCCCGGACGGGACTGAAGCAGGCCGGACGCGAGGCGGTCGAGTTCGCTCAAAGGATCGAATGACGTTGCCATGATGAATCGTTTCCTTTCCGTATGCGGGTCCTCGGGTCTATCCCGATACCTTGAAATTAGCACTCTCCACACGAGAGCGCCATCGTTTTTGACCCTTTCATCTGGTTGTTTCTCGTACTAAGAATCTGCTGTCTTGGGCGAAATCGTCATGCTGTCACCGCCTCGGCGACGACTCGCGCGAGGCGCTTGCCGATGAGGTGGTTCGTCGCCCGCACACGCCGGACGGTGACCCCCCTCATCCGCTCCACGATGCGCAGCACGGCTTCGGAGCGGAACTCGTCGAGGTCGCCCATGATGACGTCGATGGGGGCTTTGACATGGGCGATGTCGCTGAGCGTGGTCTGTGACTCGATGGAGTGCTGCAACGACTTGACGAATGGCTCCCAGTTGCGTTCAGTGATATCTACAGCTTTGGGGATGGGCAGCAGCCGCTGTACCAGCGCAGCGTGCCGGAGGGTGAACTCCCGGTTCGTGCGGAGGAACTCGTAGAGCCGCAGGTAGAAGTCCATCCGGGCCCGCTCGATGACGTCCCCGATTTCATGGGGTGCCAGATAGATAGGTGGGCTGACCATCACGAGCTTCGCGACTCGCTTTTGCCGCCGGGCGGCGTACCGGGCGCCGATGAGGGCGCCCATGGAATGCCCGACCACAGTGAACGGCTCGCGCAGCCGCAGCGACGCGACCGTCCGCTCGATAGCGGCGACATGGTCGGCCAGGGTGTAATCGGCCCACTCCGGCGCCGGCGACTCGCCGAAGCCGAGCAGATCGATGGCGATGCACCGGTGGGTGCGCTCGAGCAGCGGGATCACGTGGTGAAACGTCACCGACGAGGACGCGATACCGTGCAGCAGCAGCACCGTCGGGCCCTCGCCGCGTTCCTCGGCGATATGCAGCACCGGCATGCGGCGAAACCACCTCATCCGACGCAACCTCGAGCGGATCTCGCCCGCTACGCCCGCACGGGCCACCGGAGGATCCGCGGGTTCTCCCACGGCTGCCGGGTTCGGGGCGGCGTGCGGCGTCAGGTGTCCCTGGATGTCGGAGCTCATGCCCACACCCGACTGTGACGACCCTCGTTCAGGTACTCGTAGATCTGCCGGACCACACTGGCGCCCTCACCCACAGCCGAGGTCATTCGCTTCACAGACCCGTGCCGCACATCGCCGATAGCGAAGACTCCGGGGATGGTGGTCTCCAAAGAGAAGCGAGGGCTTCCGTCCGTCCGCGCGCCGGCCAGCTCCGCCTCCACGCCGGTGAGGATGTACCCGTCAGGATCGCGTGCCACATCGACCTTCAATCCCGTCGTCGCAGGAGCGGCGCCGACGAAGACGAACACGTGCCCCACGCGGAGCTTCTCCAACACGTCACCGTGACGGACTGTGACCGCTTCCAAACGATTGCCGCCGTGTGCTTCCACGACCTCCGAGGACAGCAGCACGTTGATACGGGGGTGATGTTGGATCTGGTCCACCAGGTATCTGGACATTCCCGCTCCCAGGTCCGCGGCGCGCACCACAAGGTGCACACGGGGGGACGTGCGGGCAAGGAACAGCGCGGCCTGGCCAGCGGAGTTACCGCCACCGACAACAGCGACAGGTGTGTCTACGCACATCCGCGCTTCCTGCGCTGTTGCCGCGTAGAACACGTTCGTGGCCTGGAACCGGTCCAGCCCCGCGGCGGGAAGCGAGCGGTATCGCACTCCGGTGGCAAGGACCACCACATCTGAGGTGACCTCCCTGCCATCTTCGAAGGTCACCCGGAAGCGGTCCTCATCCTCTACGACCTCCTGGACCTTGGTCGGGATGTCCAACGTGGCACCGAACTTGCGCACTTGCAGGAGGCTGCGGTCGGCGAGCTCAAAGCCGGAGATTCCGGCAGGAAACCCCAGATAGTTCTCGATCTTCGCTGATGTTCCCGCCTGCCCGCCGGTGGCGACCGCGTCGCACAGGTAGACCGACAACCCATCGGAGGCTGCGTACACCGCCGCGGCAAGACCAGCCGGCCCAGCGCCGACGACCACCACATCGCAGGTGGCCGGCGGGGCGGGCGGGCGCAGCCCCAACTCTTCGGCAAGCCGTGCCGGGGTGGCACCCAGGACAGTGCGTGAGCCGCCGAGGATCACCAGCGGGAAGTCGGCGACGGTGGCGCCGAACTGGCGGACCAGCCGCTCCGCTTTCTCGTCCTCATCCAGGTCCACCAGCCGGTGGGGCAGCCGGTTTCGTGCGACGAAGTCCAGCAGATCCCGGGTCTGCGGGGAGAAGCAGGAGCCGACGATCCGCAAGCCCGCTCCCTCCCCGATGGCCAGGGAGCGGCGGATGAGGTAGGCCCGCAGGATGATCTCACCCAACAGCGGATCCGACGTGACGATGGCCTCCATCTCGTCGACGGGCACCTCCACCACCTCGGCGGCGCCGAAGGCGGAGACGAATACGAAAGACGGCTGTCCTTCCAGCAACCCGACATCCCCCACGAACCGGCCGCGGCCGTGCACCCCGACCGCCAACGGCTCATCGGAGTGACGCGGATCCGCCGCAGGTTCGGTGTCCGCCGTGAGCAGGTGCCCTTCCAGGACGACATACAGGGAGGACGGGTGCTCGCCGGGGCGGATGAGAACCTCCCCGTCGGTGAGTGTGCGGCGCTGCCCTCGTGCGAGCAGCACCGCGATCTGCTCGTCGCTGAGCCGCGGGAAGGCGCCGATGGTGTCAGGCGTCTCGGCCTGAGCGACCTGGCGGAGGTTGGCGGGGAGCGCGTCACTCATAGGTACGCTTCGTCCACGTAGCACCAACTCCAGTTCTCCCCCAGCTCCAGCGACCGCACGATGGGGTGCCCCGCCGTGAACGCATGCGTGCGGGCGTGCCGCATCGGGGAGGAGTCGCAGCACCCGACCTTCCCGCAGGTGCGGCACATCCGCAGGTGCAGCCAGGGCGTGCCGGCCGCCACGCAGTCCTCACATGACCCGGGTGTCCGGGGACGGACCGCGCGGATGAGCGGGACGTGTGGGTCGACGTATGTCATGGGGCACCGCTGGCCGAGTCAGCCTTCTTCTGCAGCGCCTCGTCGACCCAGCGCAGCAGCACGTCCGGCGGGGCGGCTCCAGATTGGCGGGAGAGCACGTTCCCTCGGTTGAGGATGAGCAGGGTCGGCACCGCCTGGACGGAGAACTTGCGGGCCGTCTCCGGGGCGGCGTCCACGTCCACTTTCACCAGCTTGAGCTTGCCGGCACGTTCCGTGGCGACCTTCTCGAGGGCAGGGCTGACCATCCGGCACGGTCCGCACCAGGTCGCCCACAAGTCCACGAGCACCACTTGCGGGGCCTGCTCGACCACCTCGGCGAAGTCCGCATCGCCCGCATTGACGATCCACGGCAAGGCGCTCTTGCAGACGCCGCAGCGCGGGTACCCCGACGCGGCGGCGGGGACACGGTTCTTCTTCCCGCAGTTGGGGCAGGTCACAATCGCGCTCACGGCGCGTCCTCCTCTTCGGCGGGCGCTGCGATGATGAAGACGAGGTCGCCGTCCTGCACGTCCAGCGTGACCGTCGACCCGTCCATCACCTGCCCGCTCAGCAGCGCACGACCCAGCCGGGTCTCGATCTCATGGCTGATGTAGCGTCGCAGCGGACGCGCACCGTACACGGGGTCGTAGCCGCGGTCGGCGATGAACTGGCGTGCCGCGGGCGTCAGCTCGATGCGGATCTGACGCTCGGCCAGCCGGGAGCGCAGGTCGGTGAACTGCAACTCCACAATGTCCTGGATCTGTTCGCGACCCAGTGGCGAGAACACCACGATGTCGTCCACCCTATTGAGGAACTCGGGACGGAAGTGGGCGCGCAACTCACCGAGCACACGGTTTCGCACGTCCTCGGGGATCGCGCCGCCATCGGAGCCCAACAGGTGATGGGCACCGATGTTGGAGGTCATGATGATGATGGTGTTGCGGAA
Organism: Microbacterium paulum; assembly: GCF_015707995.1. Lineage (GTDB taxonomy): Bacteria > Actinomycetota > Actinomycetes > Actinomycetales > Microbacteriaceae > Microbacterium > Microbacterium paulum. Next base: position 40,084 of record NZ_JAAGRY010000018.1, on the reverse strand, counting down.
GTCGACGGTGCGTCCCTGACTGTCGGTGATGCGGCCGTCGTCGAGGACCTGCAGCAGCGTGTTGAACACGTCCGGGTGCGCTTTCTCGATCTCGTCGAAAAGGACCACGCTGTACGGGTGGCGGCGCACCGCCTCGGTCAGCTGCCCTCCCTCGTCGTACCCGACATACCCGGGAGGTGCACCGATGAGCCGGCTGACGGTGTGACGTTCCTGGTATTCGCTCATGTCCAGCCGGACCATCGCCGACTCGCTGTCGAACAGTGCTTGCGCGAGCGCTTTGGCCAGTTCCGTCTTTCCCACTCCGGTGGGGCCGAGGAAGATGAACGAGCCGATGGGTCGGCGCGGGTCGCGGATGCCGGATCGGGCACGGATAATCGCGTCGCTGACGAGCGTGATGGCCTCATCCTGACCGACCACCCGCTCCTTGAGGGTGGCTTCCAGGGTGAGGATCTTGTTGCGTTCACCTTCCTTCAGCCGGGCCACGGGGATCCCCGTCCACGCTGCGACGATCTCGGCGATCTCCTCCTCGGTGACCACCTCCCGCAGCAGCCGCTGCCCGCCTTGCTTGGAGGTGAGACGCTCCTCCTCGGCCTGCAGGCGTCGTTCCAGGTCAGCGATAGCCCCGTACCGCAGTTCAGCGGCACGGTTGAGGTCGTAGGAGCGCTCAGCCTCCTCTGCCTCCCGCCGCAGCCGCTCCAGCTCAGCGCGCAGCTCCTGGACCTTGCGGATCGCTTGACGCTCCGCCTCCCACTGGGCGCGCTTGGCGTCCGCCTCCGCCTTCAGGTCGGTCAGTTCCCGGCGCAACTCCTCCAGCCGTTTCTTGCTGGCAGGGTCCGTTTCCTTCGACAGCGCCGCTTCCTCGATCTCCAGGCGGGTCACCCGCCGGGTCAGCTCGTCGAGCTCAGCGGGCATTGAGTCGATCTCGGTTCGCAGTCGCGCACAGGCTTCGTCGATGAGGTCGATGGCCTTGTCGGGCAGGAATCGGTCGGGGATGTACCGGTGGGACAGCACGGCGGCAGCGACCAATGCGCTGTCCTGGATGCGGACACCGTGGAAGATCTCCAGCCGTTCGCGCAGGCCGCGGAGGATCGAGATCGCGTCCTCCACGTCGGGTTCTTCGACCATCACCGTCTGGAACCGGCGTTCCAGGGCAGCGTCCTTCTCGATGTGCTTGCGGTACTCAACGAGGGTGGTGGCACCGATGAGGTGCAGCTCCCCGCGGGCGAGCATCGGCTTGAGCATGTTGCCGGCGTCCATCGCCCCTTCGCTGGCTCCCGCCCCCACCAGGGTGTGCAGTTCGTCGATGAACAGCAGGATGCGTCCCTCCGCTGCTTTCACCTCCGCCAGGACTGCCTTCATTCGCTCCTCGAACTCGCCCCTGTACTTCGCGCCGGCGACCAGGGCAGACAGGTCCAGCGAGAACACAGTCTTGTCGCGAAGGCCCTCGGGCACGTCCTCACGCAAGATCCGCTGGGCAAGGCCCTCCACGATGGCGGTCTTTCCGACACCGGGCTCGCCGATGAGGACGGGGTTGTTCTTGGTCTTGCGGGAGAGGATCTGGATGACCCGGCGGATCTCCGCATCACGCCCGATGACCGGGTCAAGCTTGCCCAATCGGGCGTCAGCGACCAGGTCACGGCCGTACTTCGCCAACGCCTCGTACGTCTGCTCGGGGGTGGCGGAGTTGACGTGCTGGTTGCCGCGGATCTTGGTGAGCGCGCTGAGGAAGCTCTCCCGGGTGACACCGTGCCCGCGCAGCACGCGGGACGCTGGACGGTTGGAGGAGTCGTCGGCGAGGGCCAGAACGAGATGCTCCACGGAGATATAGGAGTCTTTCAGCCGCTTTGCCTCCCGCTCCGCCCGTTCCAGGGTGGAGGTGAGGCTGCGGCTGAGGTACACCTGACCGGTCTGCGGGGATGACCCGGAGACGCTGGGCTTGCGGGCGATCTCCGCTTCGACGTCGGCGAGTACCGCTTCCACGTCAGCACCCGCTGTCTGCAGCAGTCGGGGAACCAGCCCCTCCTCCTGCTGCAGCAGTGCGAGCAGGAGATGCTCCTCGTCCGTTTCGATCTGACCGGCAAGGACCGCGATCCTCTGGGCTGAGGTGAGCGCTTCCTGCGACTTCTGAGTGAGTGAGTTCATGTCCATGAGGTGTTTCCTTCAAGTCGGATGGTCCGGTCGTGCTCGAGCTGCTCGATGCGGGCGAGCAGGTCGAGCACGAGAGCGATGCCGGCGTAGTTCACGGCAAGATCGGAGTGCAGACGCACGATGGTGTGCACGCGGGCGGGGACTGTACGGGCGAACCACAGCCGGCCGCTGGTGTCGACGTGGGCGGTGACCAGCCCCAGCTCGACGAACTTCCGCAGCGTATCCGGGTGGATACCTGCGGCCACCGCGGTCGCCGCCAGGTCGGCCCGGGCGACACGGACGGGCAGGTGATGTGAGGTCATGATCCTCTCCTCGGATCAAACGACGATACGTCGCGGAGCTGTTCGAACAGCTCCTTCTCTTTCTTGCTGAGAGTGCGCGGAACGACGACCTTCACCCGCGCATACAGGTCTCCCGGCTGTCCTCTGCGGGGCATCCCCTGCCCGCGCAGGCGGAGTCGCCTGCCAGTGGACGAGCCGGGTGGAACGTGCACGGTGACCGGGCCGCCGGGGGTGGGCACGCTGACATCCGCGCCCAGCGCCGCCTCCCACGGTGAGATGGGAAGGTCCGTTTCGATGTCCGCGCCGCTGAGCCGGTACCGCTTACTGTCCTTCACGCGCAGCGTGACCAGCAGGTCCCCGTCCTGCCCGTCGGCGCCCGCTCCGCCTGCGCCCGCGATCCGCAGCCGCTGCCCGTCGACAGCGCCCGCTGGGATATCGATGGTGTACTCCTGCGCGCCGCCGTACGGGGACGCGACCTGCACGGTGCGCCGCCCGCCCCGGTAGGCCTCCTCGACGGTGATCTCCAGCTCCGCTGTGTGGTCGGCGCCGCGACCGAAACCACCGAAGCCGCCCCCGAAGAGGTCCTCCCAGTTCACGCTCTGCGCGCCGCCCCCGCTCCACGTGTATCGGGTGCCGCCGCTGCGGCGCGGCTGCTCGGAGGAGCGAGCCGCGTCCGCGGCGGCGTACTGCCGGAAGTTCTCACCGAACCGGTCGTACTGTGAGCGGGTTTCCGGGTCGGACAGCACATCGTGGGCTTCACTGATCCGTTTGAAGGTATCCTCCGCCCCCGGGGTCTTGTTGACGTCCGGGTGGAACTTGCGGGCCTTCTCCCGGTAGGCGCGGCGGATCTCCTTCTGATCCGCCGACCGGGAGACCCCCAGCACGCTGTAGAGATCCTCCGCCATCTCCTACTCCTCATCCGGCCTGCGGGTGACCACGACCGCAGCCGGTCGCAGCATCCGCTCAGGCGTTCCGAACCCGGCGCGAGTGACGGCGAGGATGCTGCGCGACGGGGCGCTGGCATCCTCGACGACCGAGACCGCCTCGTGCAGCTGCGGGTCGAACTCCGCACCGTCGATGAGAATCTCGGGGTACCCGAGTGCGCGCAACGCATCAGCGGCCTGCGCCCGGACGGCCTGCATGCCACCCAGAACGCCCTCGTCAAGGTCCACCCCGAAGCTGAGCGCCCGGTCCAGCCCGTCGACGACGGGCAAGAAGGCTTCGGCGGTGTGCCGCCGCTCCTGCTCGCGGACGGTCTCGATCTCGCGCGCCATCCGTTTGCGGAGGTTGTCGTAGTCCGCCGCCGCCCGGCGCCACCGGTCCTCGGCCGTCTCCAACTGGGCGGCGACCGCTGATTGCGCGGCGCGGATCTCCTCGGGGGACACGTCGGTGAGGTCGTCGTTCAGCAGGTCCACTGCCCGCGTGTCCTCGTTCTGCTCCTCGACCATCGCGATCCTCCCTCCGTGCTACTTGTCGAATTCGGCGTCGACGACGTCGTCTTCGTCGTCCTGAGCGGGCTGCTCAGCGTCGCTGGCGTTCGCGCGGGCCGCTGCAAGGGACTGCGCAACCTGCAGCAGCTCGCCGGTGCGCTCTTTCGCTTCCTGCTCGCCGACGTTGTTCTGCACTGCCTCGCGGGCCTGCGTGATGAGCAGCTCCGCGCGGGCACGCTCGTGCTCCGGTGCAGCGTCGCCGAGCTCACGCAGTACCCGCTCGACCTGGTAGGCGGCGGAGTCCAGCTCGTTGCGGGCGTCCACGGCCTGGCGCAGCGCCTGGTCGTCAGCACGGTGCTGCTCGGCTTCCTTGATCATCCGGTCGATCTCGCCCTGGTCCAGGTTCGAGGTGTCGCTGATGGTGATGCCCTGCTCGGTTCCGGTGTCCTTGTCCTTTGCCGTCACGTGCAGGATGCCGTTCGCGTCGATGTCGAAAGTGACCTCGACCTGTGCTTCACCGCGAGGAGCGGGGCGGATGCCGGTGAGCTGGAAACGGCCCAGCACTCGGTTGTCGGCGGCGTTCTCCCGCTCGCCCTGCAAGACGACGATCTCCACCGACGGCTGGTTGTCTTCGGCCGTGGAGAACACCTCGCTGCGTCGGGCGGGGATGGTGGTGTTGCGTTCGATGATCTTCGTCATCACGCCACCGCGGGTCTCCACACCCAGCGACAGCGGGGTGACATCCAGTAGCAGCACGTCGTCGACGTCGCCCTTGAGGACCGCAGCTTGGATGGCGGCGCCCACAGCGACCACCTCATCGGGGTTCACCGTCATGTTCGGCTCCTTGCCGCCGGTGAGCCGCTTGACGAGCGCTTGGACCGCGGGGATGCGGGTGGAACCGCCCACGAGGATGACCTCGTCGATATCGTTCTCGCTGACCTTCGCGTCGGCCATCGCCTGACGCACCGGACCGAGGCACCGCTCAACGAGGTCAGCGGTGAGGTCTTCGAACTTGGACCGCGTCACGGTCATGGTGAGGTGCTTGGGTCCGCTGGCGTCGGCGGTGATGAAGGGCAGGCTGACCTGGGTCTGGGACACCGAGCTGAGCTCGACCTTCGCCTTCTCGGCCGCCTCGAACAGTCGCTGCAGCGCCTGCGGGTCGTTGCGCAGGTCGATGCCGTTCTCTTTCTTGAACTCGTCGGCAAAATAGTCCACCAGCCGGCGGTCGAAGTCGTCGCCGCCCAGATGGGTGTCACCGGCGGTGGATCGCACTTCGACGACCCCGTCGCCCACGTCGAGGAGGCTGACATCGAACGTGCCGCCACCGAGGTCGAACACCAGGATGGTCTCGTGGTTCTTCTTGTCCATCCCGTACGCCAGTGCGGCGGCGGTGGGCTCGTTGATGATGCGCAGCACCTCGAGCCCGGCGATGCGTCCGGCGTCCTTGGTCGCGGTGCGTTGGGCGTCGTTGAAGTAGGCGGGAACGGTGATGACAGCCTCGGTCACCTTCTCACCGAGGAACTTGCTGGCGTCGTCGACGAGCTTGCGCAGCACCATGGCGCTGATCTCCTCCGGGGCATACAGCTTGCCGCGGATGTTGAACCGTGCTTCGCCGTTGGGCCCTTCCACGACGTCGAAGCCGACGGCGTTGGCTTCCTCCTTGACCTCGTCGAAGGACCGGCCGATGAACCGCTTGGCGGACGAGATGGTGCCCTTCGGGTTGAGGATGCTCTGCCGGCGGGCAAGCTGCCCCACCAGCCGTTCACCGTCCTCGGTGAAAGCGACCACCGACGGGGTAGTGCGGGCTCCCTCCACGTTCGGGATGACCTTCTCCTCGCCGGCCTCCCAGACGGCGATAACGGAGTTCGTGGTCCCCAGATCGATTCCTACTGCCTTGGCCATGATGGTTGTTCCTTTCTTGTCACGTGAGACACGTTGCAGGGGTCGTCAAAGAGCGCGCCAGGATCGGCGCAGGCGCAGGGCTGAGTGCCCAGAGTCAGGAAACAGGCTGCTTCAGGGGGATCTTTCCGGACGGCGGGCTGCTCGATGGGCATCACCACTCGCAGGACGCCCAGGTCGCAACTGGCGGTGACGCTGTCGCTGCCGATGCCGGGCGCCAGTCCCAGTAGCCGCATGAATTGCCCGTGGGGGCCGTTCGGCGGTGAACCACTTCGCGCCGGCGGTCGCGGACTGGGCCGCTCACCGCGCGGACGGTGAGCGGCCGGCCGCCCACCCAGCTCGATGGACTCCGAGGCGATGCCTGGCAGGTTCGCCCCAGGAACGTACTCGTCGCCCTCTCGGGACAGATCGACCGACATCGAGCGCGGATCCATCTGCTGAGCGACGCGCAGGTCCGCACATGAGGTCACCATCTCACCACCTCCACATTTACGCTGAGTCGCTATAACTCCACTGCCAGTGTTTGTTCGGCGGTCGGAGGTGTAGACCCCACCTGGACGATATGTTCCAAGCAGATGCGCGAACGAAACTAGCTTTGACGCCAGCATGGACCGCACGAAGACATTTCGCAAGTCATTTGCCTGACGAACGGAGCCTGACCCGGTTTCCCGGACGGTTCTTGTGTGTTGATCATGCCGCGGTTGCGGCGGGTGTGAAGTGTTTCGTAGTCGGCGGGGCTGAGGTTGCCGAGCGCGGTGTGCCGGCGGGTGGGGTTGTAGAACGCCTCGATCCACTCGAACATCGCCGACGCGAGCTGCGCCCGACTGTCTCAGACGTCGCGGTCCAGGAGTTCGCGTTGCATGGTCGACCAGAAGCTCTCGATGAGCGCGTTGTCAACGCTGGACGCGACTCTGCCCATCGATCCGAGCAGGCCTGCCTGGTGGAGCCTGTGTCCGAAGAGCCAGCTGGTGTATTGCGCTCCTCTGTCGGCGTGGACCACGGTTCCGGGCTCGGGACGGCGCCGCCACCGGGCCATCTCAAGCGCGTCGACGACGATCTCCGCGGTGATGCGATCGCTGATCGACCAGCCGACGATACGGCGCGAATAGGCGTCGATCACGGCGGCGCAGCAGACCCATCCGTCTCTCGCGCGGTGTTGCGTGATGTCACAGAGCCGATTCGGCGCGTCTGCGCGGAACTGCCGCTTCTCCGCGAGATTGCCCTTGTTCGAGAAGTTCACAACGACGACGTCGAACTGCTGACCGAAGCGGTGGGCGCGGCCAATCCGTTGCTCGACACGCTACGGGAGGCTTGCCCGCGCGATTGGCGAAGATAGTCCGTCGCGAGTCGCTGGTCGGGATGCCGGCGAGCCGTGCGCGCAACACGGCGGCTGCGAAGTCGGGTACGGCAATGCGGCGGATGGAGTGCTCGGTCTTGGGGTGGTCTTGCCTCACCGCGCCGCTACCGGTGCGCAGGACGACCGTTCCTGTCACGGAGATCGTCATCCCGCTGGGTCCGTCGTCGACATCGCATACCCGAAGAGCCACGCACTCTCCGATGCGCAGCGCGGTGCCGAGGAGCACTTCGATGATGTCGCGCACCTGACCGTCGGGCTTGGGTCCCTTGATGTCGGGACCGGTCCGCCAGCGACTGGCGGCGTCGCGGATTGCACTGATCTGCTCGACGTTCAGCGCCTGGCGCTCGCCTTTCGGCCTCCGCAACGGACTCGTCCCCTGCACGGGATTCCGCGGGATCGCATCATGTCGGAGCGCAAACGCGAAAAGCTGGTTTAGGACAGTTCGCGAGTGGTGCGCGCGAGAGAACGACGCTGCGCTTTCAGATCTGAGGAACCACTCCACGCGGCCCGTGGTGATCTCGCCGAGCGAGAAGTGCTCGAACTGTGGCCTCACTCGGAGCCGGAGATCGTCGCGATAGTTCTTCTTCGTCCCGTCCGACAACTCGCGCAGCTCCAGATCCTCGAGCCAGAGGTCTGCGAGATCTCGGAAGGAGCTACTGAGGTCGAGGAGCCCGCCGGCTCCAAACCCGGGTCGGTCAAGCAGGCGCTCCTTCAGACGCGCTCGAGCCGCCGATTCGGTGCGTGCAGCACCGGTGACTCTGCGCAGGCGGCCGTCGGCGTCGCGGATGCGCGCGAGAGCCACCTAGGAGGTGCCGCGCCTGGTGACGCTGATAGTCCCGTAGGAGCCGATCAGTGTGCGTGGCCGTCCGCCGTTCATGCTGCGCCGCCGGCATGACGCTGCTCATCAGCCTGTTCCATGCGCTCGACCCACGCATCGATCTCGCTCTTGCGAAACCTCAGCTGGGTGCCGACACGGAACCCATGCGGCCCACGCCCCTTGCTGCGGAGGTCGTAGATCGTCTGGACGGAGACCTTCAGTTCGGCGGCAAGCTCAGCCAGGTGCGCGGGCGTCACCGCGTACCTCCCAGATAGCTCTAGAAGGCTCGAAAACGCCCTGCGGCTACTCGGCGAAGTGTCCAGTAAGCGACTACCAAACATTCAAACTCCCTGTTCGGGGAGTGAAGTTTCGGTGCTTTACCGGGAGTTTTGGTGGACCTGAGGGGACTCGAACCCCTGACCCCCTGCATGCCATGCAGGTGCGCTACCAGCTGCGCCACAGGCCCATTCTCTGGGTTGTCACCACTGTCGCGGCAACCCTTCGATGCTACTACATCCCGCGGGGTGGCACGAACCGGCGGCGTCACTCGGGCGCGTCGGCGGGGAGTCCCGCGGTGACGCCCGTCGGGAGCACCGGGCAGTCCTTCCACAGGCGCTCGAGACCGTAGAACACGCGCTCCTGCTCGTGGAAGACGTGCACGACGAGGTCGCCGAAGTCGATGAGGATCCACCGCGCCTCGTTCTTGCCTTCGCGGCGCAGCCGTTTGACGCCCTGCTCGAGCATCGCCTCTTCGACCGCGTCGGCGATCGCGGCGACGTTGCGCTCGCTGTTGCCGGTGGCGAGGAGGAACGCGTCGACGAGCGGCAGCGGCTCGGAGACATCGAAGGCGACGAGGTCTTCGGCGCCCTTACCGTCTGCGGCGGCCGCGGCGATCTCGACCAGTTCGCGCGTGCGCGCACTCGCGGTCATCGGAACACCCCCGTGACGAGGGCGATGATGAGCGCGCCGGTGAGGGCGAGCGCCAGGGCACCGGCGGTGATCACGAGGGCCAGCATGAGCTTGCCGCCCTTCTCGGGTGCCGGCGGTTTGATGATGTCGTCGGCGCTCTTGATCGTGCTGATCGCCGAGCTCGCGGCGATCGGCGTCGGCGACGACGACGCCGGCAGCTCGCCGTCGACGAGCACGGCGTCGATCTCCTTGCCATCCGAGGACCCGTGCGAGGTGCCGGTCGATCCGAACGACTCGGGCAGGTTGAACGTGCCCGTGATGAGCACCTCGCCGGTCGCCGCAACCGGCGCCGAGAACGATCCGGTGTCGGGCGTCTGCGACAGGATGAGCGCGTTCGAGGCGGCGAGCGAGCCGGTCGCCGCACTGCCACGAGTGAGCAGCTGGTCGAAGGATGCCGGGAGTTCGATCTCCACGCCGTCACCGGCGAGCAGGCCCGATCCGAAGGTCGGCGCCACGACGGCCCGACGCTCCTCGTCGCCGTCCTCGACCTCTTCCGTCTCGGCTTCGGCCTCGTCGGTGTCGCCGGCGAGCAGGGTCTCGACGTCGGGCGACTCGGTCTGCGCATCGGCGAGAGCCTCGGCAGCCTCGGTGGCGTCGTCCGAATCCACGTCCGGAACCGGCGCGTCCACGTCGGCGGCGGCGTCATCGGTCGATTCGTCCGCCTCGACATCGGCGGCGACCGGCTCGACGTCCACGACCTCGAGTTCGACGACCTCCGCCACGACCTCGTCATCGGCGGGCTCGTCGGCGGGCGTCTCATCGTCGACAGCGACCTCGTCCTCGACGGCGGCAGCGCCGTCGCCCGTGGCCTCCGCGGAGGCATCCACTGTCGCCTGCTCGTCCTCGACGGCGGCAGCCCCGTCGACCGAGGCCTCCCCCGCCGTCTCGTCGGTCTCCCCGTCGCTGACGGGCACGGATGCCGTGCGCAGGCGCTCCTGCTGCCGCGCGGCGCGCCGGGTGAGTGCGCGCGACTCGAGGTCGACGTCTTCGGCGGCGGGCGGTTCCTCGGCCACCACGACCGGCTCGGCCGCACGCGGCAGCGGCGCGGCGACCGGCGCCGCCGTGGCCGCCGCAGCAGCCGCGGCTTCGGCCTCTTCGGGCGTGATGATCGGGTTCGACGCGGTATTTCGCAGTTCGCGGAGCTGACGGCGCGTCAGCTGGGGCGATTCAGGCGTTTCGGGTGTGCTCATGCCTCGCTCCGGTAAAGGTGGTGCTTCGCAATGTATTGGACGACGCCGTCGGGAACGAGGTACCACACCGGGTTTCCCGAACGCACCCGCGCTCGGCAGTCTGTCGACGAAATGGCCAGAGCCGGCACTTCGAGCTGGCTGACGTCTTCGCTGGGCAGGCCTTCGGTGCTCAGCACGTGCCCCGGCCGCGACACGGCGACGAAGTGCGCCAGCTGCCACAGCTCGTCGTGATCGCGCCAGCCGAGGATCTGCGCGATGGCGTCGGCGCCTGTGATGAAGAACAGCTCGGCGTCGGGCCGGGCGGCTTTGAGGTCGCGCAGCGTGTCGATCGTGTAGGTGGGTCCATCGCGGTCGATGTCGACGCGACTCACCGTGAAGCGCGGGTTCGACGCCGTCGCGATCACGGTCATGAGGTAGCGGTGCTCGCCCTCGGTGACCTTCTGCTTCTGCCACGGCATGCCCGTGGGCACGAAGACCACTTCATCGAGGTCGAACGACTGCGCCACCTCGCTCGCGGCCACGAGGTGGCCGTGATGGATCGGGTCGAACGTGCCACCCATGACCCCGATCCGAGGGGCGCGGGGCGCGGGAGCAACCGAATCGTCGGCGCGCGCAGAAACCATGGAGTCGGCCTCAGTGGTGGCCGTGGCCCACCTGCGCCTGGTCTACGGGGTGCGCCTTGGCGTAGGCCTCGGCCTTGTGGGCGTGGCGGTTGGCCACGTTGCGGTACGACATGGTCACGAGGCCCAGCGCCAGAAAAACCATGAACGCGATCGCGCCGTAGATGAACGTCTGCGCCTGCACGTTGCCGTGGTGCTCGGCGGCCTCTCCGGCGAGGGCGAGGATCGTGGCGAGGGTCATGCGGACTCCGTTCGTTTCGGGTGAGTCAAGTTTAGGCGCTTCACGCGCGGATCTGCCCCGCGCCGCGGGCGAGCCACTTCGTGCTGGTCAGTTCGGGAAGCCCCATCGGGCCGCGCGCGTGCAGTTTCTGGGTCGAGATGCCGACCTCGGCGCCGAAGCCGAACTCGCCTCCGTCCGTGAAACGGGTCGACGCGTTGGCCATGACGACGGCCGAGTCGACCTCGGCGAGAAAGCGTTCCGCGTTGGCGTCGTCGGCGGTGATGATCGACTCGGTGTGGTGCGTCGAGTAGCGCCGAATGTGCGCGAGGGCGTCGTCGAGATCGTCGACGACCCGCATCGACAGGTCGAGGCTCATGTGCTCGGTGGCCCAGTCGTCGTCGGTCACCGGCACGGCACCCGCGACGAGCGCGCGCACCTCGTCATCGCCGTGGATCGTGACACCGGCCTCTTCGAGAGCCGCGGCCACCGGGGGAACAAGGCGCTCGGCGGCGCTGCGCACCACGAGCACGGTCTCGACCGCGTTGCAGACGCTCGGGCGCTGCGCCTTGGCGTTCACGACGATCTGCTCGGCCCACTCGAGCGGCGCCGAGGCGTCGAGCACGATGTGCACGACGCCCGCCCCGGTTTCGATGACGGGCACGGATGACTGGGTGACGACCGTCTCGATCAGCTGTGCGCTGCCGCGCGGCACGAGCACGTCGACGAGACCGCGCGCCTGCATGAGGGCGTTCGCGCCCTCGCGGCCGAAGTCGTCGACGGTCTGGATGGCCTCGGGATCGACGCCGACCGAGGCGAGCGCCCCCCGCATCACCGCAACGAGCGCCGCGTTCGACGATTGCGCCGCCGTACCGCCGCGGAGCACCACAGTGTTGCCCGAGCGCAACGCGAGCGCCGCGATGTCGACGGTCACGTTCGGTCGCGCCTCGTAGATCGAGCCCACGACGCCGAACGGCACCGACACCTTCTGCAGCGCTACGCCGTTCGCGAGCGTGCGCTCGTCGAGCACGCGTCCGACGGGGTCGGGCAGCAGGGCGACGTCGCGCACCGCGGATGCCAGGGCGCGCACCCGCGCGTCGTCGAGCCTCAGCCGGTCGAGCAGACCGTCGGAGAGACCCGATTCGCGCCCGCGGGCGAGGTCTTCGGCGTTCGCCGCGACGATCTCGGCGGTGGCCGCGTCGACGGCATCCGCGATCGCGCCGAGCGCACGCGCCTTCTCGGCGTCGCTCAGCAGCCCCACGCTGCGCGCAGCCTCTTTCGCCCGCGCCATGCGCTCTTGCGCGGTCGTCGCCGTGATCGTCATGGCGTCAGTCTAGCGAGGGGGCGCGCCGGGCTCAGGTGCGGACCGCGCCGGTGTGCGGCGCGGGCGGCGCGGCCGGATCGGGCGCGAACCACGTGCCGATCGGGGCGCCCGCGAGGGCTTCGGCGACGAGGTCCGCGCTCGTGACGAGCACTCCGACGCCCGACTCGGCCGCCAGGCGCGCCGCAGACACCTTGGTGGCCGCTCCCCCGGTGCCGACGCTGTTGACGACGCCCGAGCCGAACTCGAAGCCCGCGAGATCGTCGCCGAAGGCGACGGTGTCGATCGGCTCGGCGCCCGGTTCGCTCGGCGGCCGTGTGTAGAGGCACGCGATGTCACTCAGGAGCACGAGGGCATCGGCGCCGATGAGTGCCGCGACGAGCGCGGCGAGCCGGTCGTTGTCGCCGAAGCGGATCTCGTGGGTCGCGACGGTGTCGTTCTCGTTGACGATCGGCAGAATCCGCAGGCCCAGCAACCGCTCCATCGCACGGCGCGCGTTCGAGCGGTGCGTCGCATTCTCGAGGTCTCCCGCCGTCAGCAGCACCTGCCCGGCGACGATCGCGAACGGGCGGAGGGCGTCTTGGTAGCGGTAGATGAGCACGTTCTGGCCGACCGCCGCAGCCGCCTGCTGCGTCGCGAGGTCGACCGGGCGTTCATCGAGGGCGAGGTAGGGCATGCCCGTCGCGATGGCACCCGACGACACGAGCACCACCTCGGTGCCGCGCCCGTGCGCTTCTGCGAGGGCGTCGACGATCAGCTGGATCTTCCCGGCGTTCTCGCCGCTGATCGACGACGAGCCCACCTTGACCACGACACGGCGCGCACCGGGCAGCTGCGCTCGCACCTCGACGCTCACGACTCGTCGTCCTCCACCCCGTCGAACGTGCCGCCGGCGATGCGCTCGCTCTCGAGCTCGGCGCGGGCTTCGGCCTTGGCATCCATGCGCTCGTGGTACCGCTCGCGGCGCTGCGACGTCGTGCGGCGCGGGTTGAGGTCGAGACGCGGGTCAGTGCCGCGGGGCGCGGTCATGAGCTCGGCGGCAGAGGACAGCGACGGATGCCAGTCGAACACGACCCCGTCACCCTCACCGATCACGACGGTCGATCCGGCTTCGGCGCCCGCACGGAAGAGCTCGTCTTCGATGCCGAGCTTCTCGAGCCGGTCGGCGAGGAAGCCGACGGCCTCTTCGTTCTGGAAGTCGGTCTGCTGCACCCAGCGCACGGGCTTCGTGCCGAGGATGCGGTACAAGTTGCCGTACGTGCCGCCCTCGACGCGGATCTCGAACTCGCGCTCGGCGCCCTTGGGGCGGATCACGACCCGCTCGGGGGCGGGAGCTGCGGCGAGCTCTACGCGGTGGCGCGCGATGACGTCGGCCAGGGCGAACGAGAGCGGGCGCAGTCCCTCGTGGCTGACCGTCGAGATCTCGAACACGCGGTAGCCGCGCGCCTCGAGCTCGGGCCGCACGAGATCGGCGAGGTCTTTCGCCTCGGGCACGTCGACCTTGTTCAGCGCGACCAGTTGCGGGCGCTCGAGGAGCGGCGTCTGCCCCTCGGGCACCGGGTAGGCACCGAGCTCGTCGAGGATGACGTCGAGATCGCTCAGGGGGTCGCGACCCGGCTCGAGGGTCGCGCAGTCGAGCACGTGCACGAGCGCCGTGCAGCGCTCGACATGGCGCAAGAACTCCAGGCCCAGCCCCTTGCCCTCGCTCGCACCCTCGATGAGGCCGGGCACATCGGCGACGGTGAAACGTATGTCTCCGGCCTGCACGACCCCGAGGTTCGGGTGCAGGGTCGTGAACGGGTAGTCGGCGATCTTCGGCCGCGCCGCCGAGACGGCGGCGATGAGGCTCGACTTGCCCGCCGACGGAAAACCGACGAGGGCGACGTCGGCGACGGTCTTCAGCTCGAGGAAGACATCGCCCTCCCACCCGGGCGTGCCGAGCAGCGCGAACCCGGGCGCCTTGCGCTTGGGGTTCGACAGCGCCGCGTTGCCGAGCCCGCCCTGACCGCCGGGAGCTGCGACGAAGCGCATGCCGGGCTCGATGAGGTCGACGAGGGTCTCGCCGTCGGCGTCTTTCACGACCGTTCCGACGGGGACGGGCAGTTCGAGGCTCTCGCCGTTGTAGCCCGAACGGTTGTCGCCCATGCCGAACCCGCCGTTGCCGGCGTGGCGGTGCGGCGAGTGGTGGTACGACAGCAGCGTCGTGACCTGCGGGTCGGCGACGAGCACGACGTCGCCGCCGTGACCGCCGTTGCCGCCGTCGGGGCCGGCGAGCGGCTTGAACTTCTCGCGACGGACCGACACGCAGCCGTTGCCGCCCTTGCCGGCACGCAGGTGCAGCGTGACCCGGTCGACGAACGTCACCATGTCGTTCTCCTTATCGAAAAATGGCGGGGAGCGAGCCTGAGCCCGCTCCCCGCCGAAAGTACCGGAGTGCCCGGCACCGAAGCCTGTCGGAGGTTACTCCGCGCCCGCCACGATGTTGACGACCTTGCGGCCGCCCTTGGTGCCGAACTCGACCGCGCCGGCCGAGAGGGCGAACAGCGTGTCGTCGCCACCGCGGCCGACGTTGGCGCCCGGGTGGAAGTGCGTGCCGCGCTGGCGGACGATGATCTCGCCGGCGAGCACCTGCTGGCCGCCGAAGCGCTTCACGCCGAGGCGCTGGGCGTTGGAGTCGCGACCGTTACGGGTAGAGCTTGCGCCCTTTTTGTGTGCCATCTCGTCTTCTCCCCTGGCTTACTTGATGCCGGTGATCTTGACGCGCGTGAGGTCCTGACGGTGCCCCTGGCGCTTCTTGTAGCCGGTCTTGTTCTTGAACTTCTGGATCACGATCTTGGGACCGCGCTCCTCGCCGAGGACCTCGGCGGTGACGGTCACCTTCGCGAGCTTGTCGGCGTCGGTCGTCACGGTGTCGCCGTCGACGAACAGCACCGCGGGAAGCTCGAGCTTCTCGCCGGCCTTCGCCTTCTGACGGTCGAGGACGACGATCGTGCCGACCTCGACCTTTTCCTGCCGGCCGCCGGCGCGCACAACTGCGTAAACCACTTCACACCTGTTTCTTCTGTGGAGCCCACGGCTCCGAATTGTCCTTGCGGATCGTCTCTGCGTGGCAGTGGCGATCTGAGGGAAAGTCACGGTGCGGATGCCCGCCGGACGGGCCGGCAAGAGGGCTGGAGTCGCAGGGAGGGGCCTGCGACAGGGCGCACCAAGGGACTACTTTACCGGATGCCGCGCCCACGGGCAAAAGGAGCGCGAAAGCGCGGCCCCGGCGTGTCGCGGGTGCCTACGATGGAGCGGTGGCCATTCTGATCGACGACGCGCGCTGGCCCGCCCACGAGCGGCTGTGGGCCCACCTGGTCAGCGACAGCGACCTCGACGAGCTGCACGCCTTCGCCGCCGCGCACGGCCTTCCACCGCGCGCGTTCGACCGCGACCATTACGACGTGCCGGCCGACGCGCTCCCCCGGCTGATCGCCGGCGGTGCCGAGCACGTCAGCGGGCACGAGCTCGTACGGCGCCTGATCGCGTCGGGCCTGCGCGTCACCGCGCGAGAGCGCCGCGCCGGTCGCTGACCGGGCGCGGCGCTGCACGCGAGGTCAGTCTTCGCGGGGCTGCTCGGGCGTCGCGGCGACCGGGGTGCCGCTGAGCGCTGCGGTGGTCACCCGCCGGCGCCCGCGACCCTGACCGGGCGCCTTGGGCTCAGGAAGGGCACTGAGCACCGAGTCGAGCAGCAGGTCCTTCTCGGTGCGGGGCGGCGCCGAGGCATCCGTCCGCTCGCTCTGCGCCGCGGCGCGGGGCTCGCGCTTCTTGCGCGCCTTCTTGGGCCGCTCCACGGCCGCCTCGAGCTCGACGACGGCCGCGGTCGCCTCGTCGGAGGCGGGGTGGATGGTCGAGGCGGCGATCGCGGCGAGGGCCGATTTGGCGCTCTCGGTGATGACGTGGGTGCCGCCGTTGCCGTTGGACGCGGGAGGCGTCGACTGGCGCGGCCGGCGACCGCTCGGCGAACCGCTCGCCGGCGCGGCGCTGCGGTGCTTGACGACGGGGTCGTGATGCACGATCACGCCGCGGCCGGCGCACACCTCGCACGGCTCGCTGAAGGTTTCGAGCAGCCCCAGGCCCAGCTTCTTGCGGGTCATCTGCACGAGACCGAGCGAGGTGACCTCGGCGACCTGGTGCTTGGTGCGGTCGCGGCTCAAGCACTCGATGAGCCGGCGCAGCACGAGATCGCGGTTCGATTCGAGCACCATGTCGATGAAGTCGACGACGATGATGCCGCCGATGTCGCGCAGGCGCAGCTGGCGGACGATCTCTTCAGCCGCCTCGAGGTTGTTCTTGGTAACGGTCTCTTCGAGGTTGCCGCCGGTACCGACGAACTTGCCCGTGTTGACGTCGACGACCGTCATCGCCTCGGTGCGGTCGATGACGAGCGATCCACCCGAGGGCAGCCACACCTTGCGGTCGAGGGCCTTCTCGATCTGCTCGCTGACGCGGAACCGGTCGAACGGGTCTTGCTCGTCGTCGTACTTCTCGATGCGCTCGAGCAGGTCGGGGGCGACGCCGGCGAGGTACGCGGTGATCGTCTGGTACGCGTCTTCGCCCTGGATGAGCATCTTCGAGAAGTCCTCGTTGAAGACATCGCGCACGATCTTCACCAGCAGGTCGGGCTCGGCGTGCAGCAGCGCGGGCGCCTGGATCTTCTCGAGCTGGTTGGAGATGTGCTCCCACTGGCTCGTGAGGCGCTGAACGTCGCGCGTGAGCTGGTCTTCGGTGGCGCCCTCGGCGGCCGTGCGCACGATGACGCCGCTCGACTCGGGCAGCACCTCTTTGAGGATGCGCTTGAGGCGCGCCCGCTCCGTGTCGGGGAGCTTGCGGGAGATGCCGTTCATGGCACCGCCGGGCACGTACACGAGGTAGCGGCCGGGCAGCGAGATCTGGCTCGTCAGGCGCGCACCCTTGTGGCCGACCGGGTCTTTCGTGACCTGGACGAGCACGCGGTCACCCGACTTCAGCGCCAGTTCGATGCGGCGCGGCTGGTTGCCGGTCTCGACGGCGTCCCAATCGACCTCGCCCGAGTAGAGCACGGCGTTGCGGCCGCGACCGATATCGACGAAGGCGGCTTCCATCGAGGGCAGCACGTTCTGCACGCGACCGAGGTAGACGTTGCCGATGAGCGAGGATTCCTGGCTGCGGGCGACGTAGTGCTCGACGAGCACGTTGTCTTCGAGCACCGCGATCTGGATGCGCCCGTTCTTCGAGCGCACGATCATGTCGCGGTCGACGGCCTCGCGGCGCGCGAGGAACTCGGCCTCGGTCACGACGGTGCGGCGGCGCCCGGCCTCGCGGCCGTCGCGGCGGCGCTGCTTCTTCGCTTCGAGGCGCGTGGACCCCTTGATGCGCTGGGGCTCGGTGATGAGCTCGACGGCGCGCTGGCGCGGCTGACGGCTGGGGCGCTCTCCACGCTCGGGCGAGCCCTGAGCGTCGTCGGCGTCGGATGCCTGGCCGCCGCCGCGGCGACGGTTGCGGCGTCGCGCGCTCGAGCCGCTCTCGGGCCCCTGGTCGCCGAAATCGTCACGGTTCGCGTCGCCGCCCCGCCCGGGGCTGGCGGGGAGAGCCACGATCTCGGGCGCGTAGAACATCAGCTGCGTCGACACCTGCGACACGAACTCCGCGGGCAGGAGGCCCAGCGAGACGGCCGTCACCGGAGCGGCGGGCTCGGGCTCGGCGGGCGTGGGCCCTGCCGGAGCGGGCTGCGAGGCCTCAGCCTCGATGCTCTCGGGGACGGCGACGGCGACCGCCTCGGCATCCACGACGTCGGCGCTCTCCGCGACCACCTCGGCGATGACTTCGGCCTCTACGTCGGCAATCGCCTCGGCGGCGACAGCCGCGTCGGCGGCGGCTTCGACGACCTCGGGCTCCGGGGTCAGCGGCAGCTGCTCCGGGTCGAAGTGGGCGGGCTCGGTGGTGTCATTGTGCTCATCGGCCATCTCTGGCTAACTCCTTGCGGGCGGCTCCGCGGGCCGTCCCGAGCGAATCTGGCGGTACCGCTCCGGTCCGGAGGTACCGCGAACTCATACGGTCTGCAGCCTCACCCGCTCTCCGGCGGGGCTCGTACTGCGCTGGGCGTTCATCGCCCGAAGTCATCGGTGACGCCCGGTGCGCGGCGCGGCCGCGGAGGCGTCGGCCATCATTATCGCACTTTCGCGTCGGGAATGCGCGAACCCGCGCCCGAGCAGGTCATCTGCGGCGATGTCGGAGAATCGCGGTGCGATAATCACGGCATGCCGCCGCGCACCATCGACAGCCGTCCGACCGTTCTCGCCGTGTGGCTCGTGATCGCCGGGGCGATCGGCTGGTTCGCCGCGTTCGCCCTGACGACCGAGAAGTTCCACGCCCTCGCGAACCCCGGCTCGGGCCCCGCGTCGTGCGACTTCAGCCCGCTCGTGCAGTGCACGAAGAACCTCGACTCGTGGCAGGGCAGCGTGTTCGGCTTTCCGAACCCGATCCTCGGGCTCACCGGCTGGGTCGCGCCGATCGTGGTCGGCATGGCGATCCTCGCCGGCGCCCGGTTCGCGCGTTGGTTCTGGCTGGCCTTCGCGGCCGGCGTCACGTTCGCCTTCGCGTTCGTGCTGTGGCTGATCGGCCAGAGCATCTTCTCGCTCGGAACGCTCTGCCCCTGGTGCATGGTGACGTGGGTCGTCACGATCCCGACGTTCTACGCGGTGTGGGTGCAGCTCTTGCGCTCGAGCGTCGTCTCGTCGTCGCCGCGCGTGAAGGCCGCGGGTAACGCCCTCGCCGCGTGGGTGCCGCTCATGGCGTTCGTCACGTACGCCGTCGTGGCGCTGATCGCTCAGCTGCGCCTCGACGTGCTCGGCGCGCTGTTCTGAGCCTCAGAACCAGATCGCGAGTTCGCGCGCAGCCGACTCGGGGCTGTCCGAGCCGTGCACGAGGTTCTGCTGCACCTTGACGCCCCAGTCGCGACCGAAGTCGCCACGGATGGTGCCGGGCGCCGCGGTCGTCGGGTCGGTGGTGCCGGCGAGCGAGCGGAAGCCCTCGATGACGCGGTTGCCGGCGAGGCGGATCGCGACCGACGGGCCGGAGAGCATGAACTCGACGAGCGGCTCGTAGAACGGCTTGCCGGCGTGCTCGGCGTAGTGGCGCTCGAGGACGTCGCGGTCGGGCTCGACGAGCTTGATGTCGACGAGCGAGTAGCCCTTCGCCTCGATGCGGGCGAGGATCGCGCCGGTGAGGCCGCGCGCGACGCCGTCGGGCTTGACCAGAACGAGGGTCTCTTCGGTGGGCATGTCAGTCTCCGTTCGTTGCGGCTCGCGCCGCGTTGCGGCGGTCGAGAGCTCCGCCCTTGATCGTCGCATACGCATACATCGCGCCGAAAATGACGCCCACGACCACGAGGGCGGGTTCGAGGAGGCCGCCGGCGATGATGAGCACCTGCCAGAACCAGCCGAGGGCGATGCCCCAGTCGTAGCGGACGAGCCCCGACGTCGCGATGAGCGCCACGGCGAGCACGGCGCCGATCACGATCCCCCACCAGGGCTCGATCCCCGCGGGCAGCGCTTTCAGCCCGTACAGCACCAGTCCGCCGAGGAAGACGATGATCGACTCGAAGCCGAGCACGATGGATGCCAGTGACTCGCGCGCGCCGCGCTGGCGCCGCACACGAGGCGTGCGAGGCGTGCGCGCCTGACCCGAGGCATCCGCGCTCACGCCTGCCATCCGTCTTTCCAATCCTCTGCCGCGGCCAGCTGGACGGCTTCACCGGCGAGCACGACGCTGCCGGCGATCACGACGGCGCGGCGCTCGGATGCCGAGGCCCACTCGCGCGCGGCCTCGGCGGCCTCTGCCAGGTCGCGGTGCACGGTGACCTGTGCCCCGGCCGCCTCGACGAGGTCGGCGAGGGTGTCGGGGTCGGCCGCGCGGTCCGAGTCGGGCGCCGTCGCGAACACGTGCGTGGCCGCGGGGACGATCGTCGAGACGATGCCCGCGATGTCTTTGTCGCCGAACGCGCCGAGCACGATGCCCCACTCGTCGAAATCGAACGAGTCGCCGAGCGCCGCGACGAGCGCGCGGGCGCCGTGCGGGTTGTGCGCGCTGTCGACGAGCACGGTCGGCGCGACGCCGACCAGCTGCAGCCGGCCGGGTGAGGTCACCTGGGCGAGCCCGTCGGCGACGATGTCGGGCGCGAGCGCCTGCTCCGCTCCCCCGATGAGCGACTCGACGGCGGCGATCGCGAGAGCGGCGTTGTGGCCCTGGTGGGCCCCGTAGAGCGGCAGGTACAGCTCGTCGTAGGTGCCGGCTATCCCCCTCACGCTGATCTGCTGACCGCCGACGGCGAGGCTCTGTGCGATGAGGCCGAAGGCATCGCCCTCCACGGCGAGCGCGGCGCCCTGCGTCTTCGCGGCCGCCGACAGCACGGCGAGGGCCTCCGGCGTCTGCTCGGCCGACACGACGGCGGCTCCGGGCTTGACGATGCCTGACTTGACCGTCGCGATCTCGGCGATCGTGTCTCCGAGCCTGTCGGCGTGGTCGAGATCGATGGGGGCGAACACGGCCACGTCACCGTCCGCGGTGTTGGTCGAGTCCCAGGAGCCGCCCATGCCGACCTCGACCACCGCGACGTCGACGGGGGCGTCGGCGAAGGCGACGAAGGCGAGCACGGTCAGCAGCTCGAAGAAGGTCAGCGGCGCGTCGCCCGCCGCGGCGAGCTCCGCGTCGACGAGGTCGATGAAGGGCTCGACCTCGTCCCAGGCATCCGCGACGAGCCCGTCGTCGATCGGCTCGCCGTCGATCATGATCCGCTCGGTGAACCGCTCGAGGTGCGGGCTCGTAAACAGGCCCGTGCGCAGCCCGTGGGCGCGGATGATCGACTCGGCGATCCGCGCCGTCGAGGTCTTGCCGTTCGTCCCTGTGACGTGTATCACACGGTAGGTCGACTGCGGGTCGCCGAGCAGCTCGAGCACCCGGCGGGTGCGTTCCACGCGTGGCTGCACCCACTGCTCCCCCTGCCGGGTGAGCAGGGCCGCATACACGGCATCCGCTCTCGTACGATCGCTCACTGCGTGCCTCCGATCCGCGTGACGGCGACCGTGATGTCGCCGCGGTTGGCATAGGTGCCCGCCGTCACGACGGCGGTGTGCTCGGCGTCGATCGTGTCGGCCGACGCGAGCACCGACCCCTCCGCGAGAAGCGGCGAACCGTCGGGTGCGACGACGGCGTAATCGAGCGCGAGGGTCTCTCCCGCGACGTCCGCCGTCGTGAACGCCGAGGCGACGGCCGCCGCGTCGTCGTCAGACGAGAACAGCAGCTGCAGGCGGATGCGGTCGCTCACGTCGAACCCGGCGGCCTTGCGGGTGTCCTGCACCGCGCGGATCACGTCGCGCGCGAGACCCTCGGCCTCGAGCTCGGGCGTGGTCGTCGTGTCGAGGAGCACGAAGCCCGACCCCTCGTGCAGGGAGAGGATGCCGAGCGCTTCGCCCTCGGGCCGGCCCGACGCGTCGGTGTCGGTCGACGCCTCGCCCGGCAGCAGGTCGATCTCGCCGTCGGCCGTGTCGACGACGAAGCCGCGGCCGTCTTCGAACCGCCACGAACCGGCCTTCGCCGCCTGGATGACCTTCTGGATCTGCTTGCCCAGGCGCGGGCCGGCGACGCGGGCGTTCACGACGAGCCGCTCGGCGACGCCGTACTCGTCGTACGAGCTCGGCGTGAACTCGACCAGCTCGACGGCCTTCACGTTGAGCTCGTCGCGCACGATCTCGTCGAAGCTCGCCAGCTGCGCCGCCTCGTGGGCGATGATCGTGAGCTTCGGCAGCGGCAGGCGCACACGCTTGCCCTCCTTCTTGCGCAGACCGTTGGCGACGCTCGAGACCTCGCGCACCGTGTCCATCGCGGAGCGGATGTCGGATGCCGCGGGGAACGCCCCCGCGTCGGGCCAGTCGGTCAGGTGCACGCTGCGACCGCCCGTGAGCCCCTGCCAGACGCGCTCGGAGACGAGCGGGATGAGGGGGGCCGCGACCCGCGTGAGGGTCTCGAGCACGGTGTAGAGCGTGTCGAACGCCTCGGTCGAAGCCGGGTCGTCGGAGACGCCCACCCAGAACCGGTCGCGCGAACGGCGGATGTACCAGTTGGTGAGCACCTCGGCGAACTCGCGCAGACGCGCGGCAGCCGTCGTCGAGTCGAGCGCCTCGAGGTCGGCGGCGACGTCTCTGACGAGGTCGCCGGTGAGCGCGAGGATGTAGCGGTCGAGCACGTCGGTCGAATCGGTGCGCCACTGCGCCTCGTAGCCCGAACCGCCTTCTCCGCCCGCCGCATTGGCGTAGGTGGCGAAGAAATACCACGCGTTCCACAGCGGCAGCAGGAACTCGCGCACGCCCGCGCGGATCCCCTCCTCGGTCACGATCAGGTTGCCGCCGCGCAGCACCGACGAGGCCATCAGGAACCAGCGCATGGCGTCCGACCCGTCGCGGTCGAACACCTCGCTCACGTCGGGGTAGTTGCGCAGCGACTTCGACATCTTCAGCCCGTCGCTGCCGAGCACGATGCCGTGGCAGGCGACGCCCGTGAACGCGGGGCGGTCGAACAGGGCCCCCGAGAGCACGTGCATGACGTAGAACCAGCCGCGGGTCTGCCCGATGTACTCGACGATGAAGTCGGCCGGAGCGTGCTCGTCGAACCACTCACGGTTCTCGAACGGGTAGTGCACCTGCGCGTAGGGCATCGAGCCCGAGTCGAACCACACGTCGAAGACGTCTTCGATGCGCCGCATCGTCGAGCGCCCCGTGGGGTCGTCGGGGTTCGGGCGGGTCAGGTCGTCGATGTACGGGCGGTGCAGGTCGACCTCGCCGGCCTCGTTCCGGGGCAGGCGGCCGAAGTCGGCCTCGAGCTCGGCGAGCGAGCCGTAGGCATCCACCCGCGGGTACTCGGGGTCGTCGCTCTTCCACACCGGGATCGGTGAGCCCCAGAAGCGGTTGCGGCTGATCGACCAGTCGCGCGCACCCTCGAGCCACTTGCCGAACTGCCCGTGCTTGACGTTCTCGGGCGCCCACGTGATCTGCTCGTTCAGCTCGAGCAGGCGGTCTTTGATCGCCGTCACCCGCACGAACCAGCTCGAGACCGCCTTGTAGATGAGGGGGTTCCGGCACCGCCAGCAGTGCGGGTAGGAGTGCTCATAGGATGCCTCGCGCAGAAGCCGCCCGTCGGCCTTGAGCAGCCGGATGAGCGGCCGGTTGGCATCCATCCACAACTGACCGGCGACGTCGGTCACCTGCGGCAAGAAGGTGCCGCCGTCGTCGAGGCTCATGATGAGCGGGATGCCGGCGGCCTCGGTGACCCGCTGGTCGTCTTCACCGTAGGCGGGCGCCTGGTGCACGATGCCCGTGCCGTCGGTCGTCGTCACGTAGTCGTCGACGAGGATGCGCCATGCCGTGCCGGTGCCCCACACCTCGGCATCCGCGTAATAGTCGAACAGCCGGTCGTAGTGCACGTCTTCGAGCTCGGCGCCGAGGATCGTGCGCTCGACGGCCTGGGCGATGTCGTCCGCGCTCTCGTAGCCGAGGTCTTTCGTGTGGTTCGGGAGCAGGTCGCGAGCCAGCAGGTAGCGGTGCGCGGCGGCACCTTCGGCGTCGTCACCGGCCGGAACGTCCGCGGCACCGAGCGGCCCGCCGGGCACGACGACGTATTCGATCTCGGGGCCGACGGCGAGCGCGAGGTTCGTCGGAAGGGTCCACGGGGTCGTCGTCCACGCGAGCGCGCGCACGCCGGTGAGCCCGAGCGCCTCGGCCTTCACGCCCACGAGCGGGAAGGTGACCGTCACCGACGGGTCTTGGCGCATCTTGTAGACGTCGTCGTCCATGCGCAGCTCGTGGTTCGACAGGGGGGTCTCGTCGCGCCAGCAGTACGGCAGCACGCGGTAGCCCTCGTAGGCGAGGCCATTGTCCCACAGGTTCTTGAAGGCCCACAGCACCGACTCCATGTAGCCGGTGTCGAGCGTCTTGTACCCGCGCTCGAAGTCGACCCAGCGCGCCTGGCGGGTGACGTAGTCCTCCCACTGCTGGGTGTATTCGAGAACCGACTCCTTCGCCTTCGCGTTGAAGGCGCCGATGCCCATCTGCTCGATCTCGCTCTTCTCGGTGATGCCGAGCTGCTTCATCGCTTCGAGCTCGGCGGGCAGGCCGTGCGTGTCCCACCCGAAGACGCGGTCGACCTTCTTGCCGCGCATCGTCTGGAACCGCGGGAAGAGGTCCTTCGCATAGCCGGTCAGCAGATGCCCGTAGTGCGGAAGCCCGTTGGCGAACGGTGGGCCGTCGTAGAAGACCCACTCGTAGGCGCCCTCGCGCTGCGCGATCGATGCCCGGAAGGTGTCGTCGCGCTGCCAGAAGGCCAGCACGTCGCGCTCGATCTCGGGGAAGCGCGGGCTCGGCGAGATGGTGTCGGGCGTGGCGTCGGCGGCCGGTCCGAAGGCGGAGGTGCGCGGGTAGGTCATGTCTCTCCAGCAGGTGCGTCTGATGCTTCCTGCGAGGACGATCCGTGCTGTCGCACGGGCCGCGGTACCACCCCGCTTGCCCTCCCCGATCCGACGAGGGCCTCTCTCCTGCGGCTGTGACGGGCCTGCCCCGCGCGGTTCTAGTGGCGTCGGACGGGCCGATGCGTTCTTCCGCGAGCTCCCCGGTGATGGCCGGATCGATGCTGGTCCCCCCAGCATACCGGCGACGTAGGCTGGCGGGCATGCCCTCCCCTCGGTCCACCGGCGGGCGCCGGACCCCGCGCGGCCCGCACGCTCCGCGCGTGACGGCGCCCGACCTGCCCGCTCGGTTCGACGGCGACGCCGATCTCGCGCCCCGCGCCGACCTGATCGGAGTGCGGCTGCGCGCGACGGGCGACGTGGTGAGTGACGCGCACGGGCGCATCGCCGAGTCGCGGCTCGACGAGGCATCCGTGACGCGCCTCGATCTCACCGGGGCGACCCTCGTCGACGTCGCGATCACCGGTGTGCGTGCCGCCGAGCTCGTCTGCCGGGACGGCGCGTGGCGGAGCGTCGAGATCGCGGGCGGTCGCATCGGGACCCTCGACGGCCTCCGCGCAGCGTGGGACGCCGTGGTGCTGCGCGGGCTCCGCATCGACTACCTGTCGCTGCCGTCGGCGACGATCGTCGATGCGCTCGTCGTGGACTGCGAGATCGGCACGCTGGACGTTCCCGAGGCGCGCCTCGATCGCGTCCGCTTCGAGAACACCCGGGTCGACGAGGTCGACACGCGCGGTGTGCGGGCGGACGACCTCGACCTGCGCGGCCTCGAGGCGGTGTCGTTCACCGACGTGCGCGCGCTCTCCGGCGCGTGGCTCGAGCCGCGCCAGGCCGAACTGCACGCGGTCGCGTTCGCCGAGGCGCTGGGCATCGGGGTGACCGGGTGATCCTCTCCACCGGGCGACTGGACCTCCGCGAGATGACGGATGCCGATCTGCCGGCGCTCCGGGCGATCCTGCACGATCCCGTGGCGATGATCGCGTACGAGGGCGCGTTCGACGACGCGGAGTCGTTCGCCTGGCTGCGGCGGATGCAGGTGCGGTACGCCGACGACGGCTTCGGGCTGTGGGCCGTCGTGCTGCGCGAGACGGGCGAGATGATCGGGCAGTGCGGCATCACCCGCCAGCGGATCGATGAGGACGAGGTGATCGAGGTGGGTTACCTGTTCGCGCGCGCCCACTGGCACCGGGGGTACGCCGTCGAGGCGGCGAGCGCGTGCCGCGACTGGGCCTTCCGTGAGCTGCCGATCGACGAGCTGTACGCCAAGGTGCGCTCGACCAACGTGGCATCCATGAACGTCGCCATCCGGCTCGGCATGACCGTGCGGCGCACCTTCACGACCCACTACCGCGGCGTCGACATGCCGCACCTCGCCTTCGCGGTGTCGCGCGAGGCGTGGTCGCGGGGGCGGCGATCGGTTCCTGAGGAGCCTGCGGGTTCCTGAGGACCGGATGCCCCGGAATCACTGCTCAGCATCCGTCATCTCCTCAGCATCGGGAGCCGCAGCCAGGACAGCCGCGTCGGGATGAAGGATTCGACGCACGCCCAGGCGCATCGGTGGACAGTCCACCGGATCGGGCATCTGGGGAGGAGGCGATGGCCCCAGAGCCCGGCCCGTCACCCGGGAGGTTCCTGAGGAGCCTGCCGGTTCCTGAGGAACGGATGCCCGGAATCGCTCCTCAGCATCTGTCATCTCCTCAGCATCCGACTCTCCCGGCACCCGCCTCCGCGCCAGCCGTCATCTCCGCAGCATCCGACCCGCGTAGAATGGCCGGACAAACCACACTCAGGCACGCTCACACAGTGCCGCACATATCGCTCGAGGAGACAGCCATGGCCGACGCACAGATTCCCAACAAGCCCGCCCTGGAAGGCCTCGAGCAGAAGTGGGATGCCGCGTGGGCGGCGCAGGGCACGTACCTGTTCGACCGTGACGCCGCCAAGGCGGCCACGCAGGCGCAGGGTCGCGCGGGTGTCTTCTCCGTCGACACTCCCCCGCCGACGGCCTCCGGGTCGCTGCACATCGGGCACGTATTCAGCTATACGCACACCGACGTCAAGGCCCGCTTCGAGCGCATGCGCGGCACGACCGTGTTCTACCCGATGGGCTGGGACGACAACGGCCTGCCGACCGAGCGTCGCGTGCAGAACTACTACGGCGTGCGCTGCGACACGTCGCTGCCCTACGACCCCGACTTCACGCCGCCCTTCCACGGCGACGCGAAGAGCCTCAAGCCCGCCGACCAGGTGCCCATCAGCCGGCGCAACTTCATCGAGCTGTGCGAGGAGCTCACGCTCGAGGACGAGAAGCAGTTCGAAGCGCTCTTCCGTCAGCTCGGCCTCTCCGTCGACTGGACGCAGACGTACCGGACGATCTCCGACGAGACGATCCGCACGAGCCAGCTCGCGTTCCTGCGGAACCTCGAGCGCGGCGAGGCGTACCAGGCCATGGCGCCGACGCTCTGGGACATCGACTTCCGCTCGGCGATCGCCCAGGCAGAGCTCGAAGACCGCGAGCAGCAGGCGAGCTACCACCGCCTCGCCTTCCACAAGAGCGACGGCTCGGGCGACATCCACATCGAGACGACCCGCCCCGAGCTCCTCGCCGCGTGCGTCGCGCTCGTCGCGAACCCCGGCGACGAGCGCTACCAGCCGTACTTCGGCACGACCGTGCGCACACCGATCTTCGACGTCGAGGTGCCGGTGCTCGCGCACCCTCTCGCGCAGCAGGACAAGGGGTCGGGCATCGCGATGGTCTGCACCTTCGGCGACGTGACCGACATCGTCTGGTGGCGCGAGCTCGACCTGCCGAACCGCACGATCCTCGGGAAGGACGGCCGCGTGCTCCCCGACGCGCCCGAGGCGCTCACGACGGATGCCGCGCGAGCGGCCTACGCCGAGATCGCCGGCCTCACCGTCTTCAGCGCGAAGAAGAAGATGGTGGAGCTGCTGGACGCGTCCGGCGAGCTGCTCGAGGTGTCGAAGCCGTTCAACCACCCCGTGAAGTTCTACGAGAAGGGCGACCGTGCCCTCGAGATCGTCTCGACGCGTCAGTGGTATCTCCGAAACGGCGCGCGCGACGAAGCGTTCCGCGAGAAGCTGATCGCGCTCGGCCGGGAGATGGACTGGCATCCCGACTTCATGCGCGTGCGCTACGAGAACTGGACGAACGGCCTGACCGGCGACTGGCTGATCTCCCGTCAGCGCTTCTTCGGCGTGCCTATCCCGGTGTGGTACCCGCTCGACGAGAACGGTGAGCGCATCGTTGACGGCGTCATCGTGCCCGACTCCGCGACGCTGCCGGTGGATCCCACCATCGACGTCCCGCCGGGCTTCGCCGAGAGCCAGCGCGGCGTGGCCGGCGGCTTCGAGGGCGAGAAGGACATCTTCGACACGTGGGCGACCTCGTCCCTGACCCCGCAACTGGCCGGCGGCTGGCAGCGCGACGACGAGCTGTGGAATCTGGTGGCGCCGTTCGATCTCCGTCCGCAGGGCCAGGAGATCATCCGCACCTGGCTGTTCTCCACGATGGTGCGCTCCGCGCTCGAAGACGACCGCGCGCCGTGGACGAACGCGGCGATCTCGGGCTACATCCTCGACCCCGACCGCAAGAAGATGTCGAAGTCGAAGGGCAACGTCGTCACGCCCGCCGACATCCTCGAGCAGCACGGCACGGACGCCGTGCGCTACTGGTCCGCATCGAGCCGGTTCGGCTCCGACGCCGCGTTCGACCCGCAGAACCCGACGCAGGTGAAGATCGGCCGGCGGCTCGCGATCAAGGTGCTCAACGCAGCGAAGTTCGTGCTGTCGTTCCCGGTGTCGGAGGGCGCGCAGGTCACCCACGCGCTGGATGCCGCGATGCTCGCGACGCTCGATCAGGTGATCCGCGACGCGACGGCGGCGTTCGAGAACTACGACCACGCGCGCGCCCTGGAGATCACCGAGGCGTTCTTCTGGACGTTCTGCGACGACTACCTCGAACTCGTCAAGGAGCGCGCCTACAACCAGGGCGACGTCGGCCAGGCATCCGCCGCACTCGCGCTGCGCCTCGCGCTGTCGTCGCTGCTGCGTCTGCTCGCCCCCGTCCTCGCCTTCGCGACCGAAGAAGCCTGGTCGTGGTTCGAAGACGGCTCGATCCACACGTCGGCGTGGCCCACGCCGCTCGGCATCGAGGGCGACCCCGCGGTGCTGAAGGCGGCGAGCGAGGCGCTCATCGGCATCCGTCGCGCGAAGACCGAGGCGAAGGCCTCCCAGAAGACGCCCGTGGCACGTCTCGTGCTGCGCGCACCGGATGCCACGGCCGCGGCCCTCACGCTCGCCGAGGGCGACCTCAAGGCCGTCGGACGGATCGAGAGCCTTGAGATCGTCGGCGGAGCCGAGGCGTTCGCCGTCGACACCGTCGAGCTCGCGCCCGTCGAGACGGAGGCCTGACATGCAGCTCGGCACGCGGTGGACGAGCGGCGACGAGCCGCCCGCGGCCGTGCCCGCGAGTCTCCGCCCGCAGATCGCCGCCGTCGACCGCGCGCTGCCGACCGACGACCTCGGTCAGCCGCGCCCGCGGTGGACGCTGACCTTCCTCGAAGGGCGCCCCATCGCCGAGCTCGACACCGGAATGGTCGTCGAGCAGACAGCAACGGGGGCGGTCGTCGTGCGCCACGACGACGAGGACGAGTTCGGCTGACCGCGCCTCAGCGGATGCCGAGCAGGTAGGCGCGGGCGTGCTCCCGGTCGCGATGGGTGGCGGCGACGTCCTCGAGTGCCGCCGCGTCGCTCGCGGTGCACGCGTCGGTCAGGCGCTGCGCCCGACGGGCCATCCGCTCGGCGACGCCGACCGAGATCCAGGTCGCCAGGGCGAGTGCGAGCCGCTCCGCCGGCGTCGGATGCAGACGCGCACGCGTGCTCTCGATGAGTGCCATCAGCTGCCTTCTCTCACTCGTGGGCCGTCGATCGGGAACATGTCCAGTCGGATGAGGTACGGGCGCACGTCGTCGCCCTCCTGGTCGCGGTGCGTGCGCACCGCCTCGGTGATGATCGCGGCGATGCGGTCTCTGACGTCTTCGAACTGCTCGCGTGTGAGGCGTGCGTTGGCCGTGGACAGTTCCGCGGCCTCTTCGAGCCCGTCGTCGGAGCTCCACGACTGTGCGAGGAACCGCATCAGCTGATCGTGGCGCTGCCGGTAGGTCTCGGTCACGACGATCTGCGACGCGGCGAGGCCCGACGGGGTGCGGACCGCCTCGGGAGTCGAGATCGTCACCGACCCCTTCGGTCGCTCCCACCAGCGCTCGCGGGCCGTTCCGCGTCCGTCCACCTCGCGGATGAGGTCGTGCTTCGCGAGGGCACGCAGGTGGTAGCTCGTGGCGCCGCTCGACTCCCCCAGCTGGTCGGCGAGCGAGCTCGCGGTCTGCGGCCCGTACTGGCTGAGGATGTCGAAGATCCGCACACGCAGGGGGTGGGCCAGCGCCTTCAGCGCGCCCGCGTCGAGCAGGCGGTTCTGTGCCTCGTCCACCGGTTCGGTCTGCTCGTTTGCTGCCATGGCTTTCACGGTAGCAATGCAAAGGCTTCTTTGCAATTGATTGTTTGCAACTAGTCGTTTGCAAGGATGCCTCTAGGCTGGCCGCATGGCCGATGCGAATCCCCTGCTGTCCCCCGCCACTCTCCCCTACGGACTTCCCGACTACCGGGAGATCGCACCGGAGCACTACCTGCCCGCTTTCGAGGAGGCGTTCGCGGAGCACCGTCGCGAGATCGACGCCGTCACGCGCGTTCGCTCGATGCCCACGTTCGAGAACACCGTCGTCGCGCTGGAGCGCTCGGGCGACCTGCTCGGGCGCGTGGCGCGCACCTTCTACACCGTCTCCTCGGCCGATGCGACCGCCGACATCCAGCAGATCGAGGAGACTCTCGCTCCGCTGATGGCCGCACACAACGACGCCGTCCAGCTCGACAGCGCCCTGTACTGGCGCATCGCGACCCTGCACGAGCGCCTCGACGAGCTCGACCTCGACGCGGAGCAGCGCTACCTCGTCGAACGGCACTACCGCGAGATGACGCACGCCGGTGCGGGGCTCGACGACGCCGAGAAGGAACGACTGACCGAGCTGAACCAGCGACTCTCGGTGCTCACCACCACCTTCGAGAAGAACCTCCTCGCCGACACGAACGACCTTGCGGTGGTCTTCGACGACGCCGTCGAGCTCGACGGCCTCACGGACGGCGAGCTGTCGGCCGCCGCGCAGAACGCCGCCGACCGGGGGCTCCCCGGTCGCTACGTCGTGACGCTCACGCTGTTCACGGGGCATCCGTATCTGTCGGGCCTGACCGATCGCGAGAGCCGTCGGCGGCTGCTCGAAGCCTCGCGCAGCCGGGGTTCGCGCGGCAACGAGCACGACAACCGTGACGTGCTGCGCGAGATCGTGCGACTGCGCGCCGAGCGAGCGGCACTGCTCGGCTACCCGAGCCACGCCGCCTACGTCACGAGCGACGAGACCGCCGGGTCGCCGGGGGCCGTGCACGATCTGCTGCGGCGCCTCGCCGTACCGGCTGCCCGAAACGCCCGCGCCGAGGCGGCGGCGCTGCAGGCGATCGTGGATGCCGAGGACGAACCCTTCCCGATCGACGCGCATGACTGGGCGTACTACACCGAGCGCGTCCGCGCGGCGGAGTACGACCTCGACCGCACGGCCCTGCGCCCCTGGTTCGAGGCCGAGCGTGTGCTGCAGGACGGTGTGTTCCGCGCGGCGACGGAGCTCTACGGCATCACGTTCACCGAGCGGGACGACCTCCCCGGCTACCACCCCGACGTGCGGGTGTTCGAAGTGCGCGAAGCCGACGGCTCGCCGCTCGGGCTCTACCTGCTCGACCTGTACACGCGCGACACCAAGCGGGGCGGCGCGTGGATGAACTCGATCGTCTCGCAATCGGCCCTGCGCGGCACGTCACCGGTCGTCGTCAACAACCTCAACGTGCCGCGGCCGGCCGAGGGGCAGCCGACGCTCCTCACGCTCGACGAGGTGACGACCCTGTTCCACGAGTTCGGCCACGCGCTGCACGGACTGTTCGCGACGGTGACCTACCCGCACTTCGCGGGCACGAACGTCTTCCGCGACTTCGTCGAGTTCCCGAGCCAGGTCAACGAGATGTGGATCCTATGGCCCGAGGTGCTCGCGTCGTACGCCCGCCACATCGACACCGACGAGCCGCTGCCGGCCGAGGTCACCGAGAAGCTGCACGCGTCGGAGGCTTTCAACCAGGGCTTCGCGACGAGCGAGTACCTCGCCGCGGCGTGGATCGACCAGGCCTGGCACTCGCTGGGCGCCGAGGAGGCGGCGGCGGTGACGGATGTCGCGGACTTCGAGGCATCCGCCCTCGCCGACATCGGCCTCGACAATCCACTCGTGCCGACGCGCTACTCGTCGACGTACTTCGCGCACGTGTTCTCGGGCGGTTACAGCGCCGGGTACTACTCGTACATCTGGAGCGAGGTGCTCGACGCCGACACCGACGAGTGGTTCACCGAGAACGGCGGGCTCGCGCGTGCGAACGGCGACCGCTTCCGCCAGCGGCTGCTGGGCATCGGTGGCTCGAAGGATCCGCTCGAGGCGTACCGCGACTTCCGCGGGCGGGATGCCGAGATCGCACCCCTGCTCGCCCGCCGCGGCCTGGCGTGACGCCTCACCCCTTCGGCGTGCCCGCGCCGGCGACGTGCAGGCGGTGTGGGCGGCCGCCGTGGCCACCGACCTACGGCGAGCTCCGCGGACTCCGCGCCGTCGCCGGGCGTGGGCTCACGCGCTCTTGCGCTTGCGCTCCAGGACGAGCGTCGGAGGCGCACCTTCGGTGACGGCGGCGGGGGTCACGATGACCTTGGCGACGTCTTCGGTCGACGGGATGTCGAACATGATCGGGCCGAGCACGTCTTCGAGGATCGCGCGGAGGCCCCGGGCGCCGGTCTTGCGGGCGACGGCCAGGTCGGCGATCGCGCGGAGCGCCTCGTCTTCGAACTCGAGTTCAGCGCCGTCGAGCTCGAACATGCGCTGATACTGCTTGACGAACGCGTTCTTGGGTCCGGTGAGGATCTCGATCAGCGCCTCCTGGTCGAGGGGGGCGACCGAGGTCACGACGGGCAGGCGACCGATGAACTCGGGGATCAGGCCGAACTTGTGCAGGTCTTCGGGCTCGACCTCGCTGAACAGGTCGAGCTCCTTGCCCTTCTCCTGCAGCGGCGCCCCGAACCCGACGCCGTGCTTGCCGACGCGCGACGAGATGATGTCTTCGAGCCCCGCGAAGGCCCCCGCCACGATGAACAGCACGTTCGTCGTGTCGATCTGGATGAACTCCTGGTGCGGGTGCTTGCGGCCGCCCTGCGGCGGCACCGAGGCGACGGTGCCCTCGAGGATCTTCAGCAGCGCCTGCTGCACGCCCTCACCCGACACGTCGCGGGTGATCGAGGGGTTCTCGGCCTTGCGGGCGATCTTGTCGACCTCGTCGATGTAGATGATGCCGGTCTCGGCGCGCTTCACATCGAAGTCGGCGGCCTGCAACAGCTTCAACAGGATGTTCTCGACGTCTTCACCGACGTACCCCGCCTCGGTGAGGGCGGTGGCGTCGGCGACCGCGAACGGCACGTTGAGGCGCTTGGCGAGCGTCTGCGCGAGGTAGGTCTTGCCGCACCCGGTGGGCCCGAGCAGCAGGATGTTGCTCTTGGCGATCTCGACCTCGTCGGCGCGCTGCTCGGCGGGCTGCAGGGTGCCGTGCGCGCGCACGCGCTTGTAGTGGTTGTAGACGGCGACGGCGAGGGCCTTCTTCGCGGCATCCTGACCCACCACGTATTCCTCGAGGAACGCGTAGATCTCACGGGGCTTCGGCAGATCGAAGTCGGCGACGGCGCCTTCGCCCGATTCGGCCATGCGCTCTTCGATGATCTCGTTGCAGAGCTCGACGCACTCGTCGCAGATGTAGACGCCGGGGCCGGCGATCAGCTGCTGCACCTGCTTCTGGCTCTTGCCGCAGAAGGAGCATTTGAACAGGTCGGCGCTCTCACCGATACGAGCCATGACGCTCCTCCTTCAGGAACCACTCAGAATGCACTCCGAGCCTAACCGAGCCCGCCGACACATCGGCGGATTGAGTCACCGCTTGTGGAGGAGACGACGAAGCCCCGCCGTCGGAACGCGGGTTCCGGTGCACGGCGGGGCTCGTCTGTCGCTCAGTCGCGGGTCACGAGGTGATCGCGGCAGGCAGACGCTTGCGCGACGTGAGCACCTGGTCGACGATCCCGTACTCGAGCGCCTCGGCGGCCGAGAGGATCTTGTCGCGGTCGATGTCTTTGTTGACCTGCTCCTGCGTGCGGTTGGTGTGCCGCGCCATGGTCTCTTCGAGCCACGTGCGCATGCGCAGGATCTCGGCCGCCTGGATCTCGATGTCGGAGGCCTGGCCGTGCCCGGACTCACCGACGGCGGGCTGGTGGATGAGGATACGCGCGTTCGGCAGCGCCAGGCGCTTGCCGGGTGCGCCCGCGGCCAGCAGCACGGATGCCGCCGAGGCGGCCTGCCCGAGCACGACCGTCTGGATCTGCGGCGACACGTACTGCATGGTGTCGTAGATCGCCGTCATCGCGGTGAACGAGCCACCGGGCGAGTTGATGTACATGATGATGTCGCGGTCGGGGTCTTGCGACTCGAGCACGAGCAGCTGGGCCATGACATCGTCGGCCGACGCGTCGTCGACCTGCACGCCCAGGAAGATCACGCGGTCTTCGAAGAGCTTGTTGTACGGGTCTTGGCGCTTGTAGCCGTAGGCCGTGCGCTCCTCGAACTGCGGGAGGATGTAGCGGCTCTGCGGCATGCCGAAGGTGGGGGTGTTCATTCGTTCTGCTCCTTCGGGTCAGTTCGCGGTCGTGGTGTCGGTGCCGCCGCCACCGACGACGTCGGCGGCCGATTCGCGGATGTGATCGACGAAGCCGTAGTCCAGCGCCTCCTGCGCGGTGAACCAGCGGTCGCGGTCGCCGTCGGCGTTGATCTGCTCGACCGTCTTGCCGGTCTGCGCCGCGGTGATCTCGGCGAGACGGTTCTTCATCGACACGATCAGCTGCGCTTGGGTCTGGATGTCGCTCGAGGTGCCGCCGAAGCCGCCGTGCGGCTGGTGCAGCAGCACGCGCGCGTTCGGGGTGATGTAGCGCTTGCCCTTGGTGCCGGCGGTGAGCAGCAGCTGGCCCATCGAGGCGGCCATGCCGATTCCGACGGTGACGATGTCGTTCGGCACGAACTGCATGGTGTCGTAGATCGCCATGCCGGCCGTGATCGAGCCGCCGGGCGAGTTGACGTAGAGGTAGATGTCTTTCTCGGAGTCTTCGGCGGCCAGCAGAAGGATCTTCGCGCAGATCTCGTTCGCGTTATCGTCGCGCACCTCCGACCCGAGCCAGATGATGCGGTCTTTCAACAGCCTGTCGAAGACGCTGGTGGCGAGCAGTGGTTCAGCCATGGACACTCCTGATGTGCGGGTTTCCTTACGTCATCGAATCTACCGACGCCCGGCGACCGGTCCGCCCGTGTTCGCCGTCGGCGGAGCGCCGTGTCGCCCGAACGACGAAGGGCCGGATGCCGAGGCATCCGACCCTTCGATCCGAACGGTTCTGTCCGGGTGATTACTCCGCGTCGGCCTTCTTGGCGGGAGCCTTCTTCGCCGCCGGCTTCTTGGCGGCGGGCTTCTTGGCGGGAGCC
Organism: Microbacterium paulum; assembly: GCF_015707995.1. Classification (GTDB taxonomy): domain Bacteria; phylum Actinomycetota; class Actinomycetes; order Actinomycetales; family Microbacteriaceae; genus Microbacterium; species Microbacterium paulum. Next base: position 4,588 of record NZ_JAAGRY010000018.1, on the reverse strand, counting down.
TTCTTCGCGGGAGCCTCCGTCGCGGCGGCCTCGGCGTCTTCGGCGTCGGCAGCGGCGTCGGCGATCTCCTGCGCCTCTTCGATGACCTCTTCTTCGAGCGCGGCCTCGTCTTCGGGGGCGATGAAGCCCGTCAGGTCGACCGGCTTGCCGTCGGTGTCGACGACCGTGACCTTGCCGAGGGCGATCGCGAGGGCCTTGTTGCGGGCGACCTCACCGACGAGCGCGGGCAGCTGATTCTGCTGCTGAAGCGCGTCGACGAACTCTTGCGGGGCCATGCCGTACTGCGCGGCCGACTGGATGAGGTATTGGGTCAGCTCGTCCTGCGAGACCTGCACGTCGTGCGCCTCGGCGAGCTTGTCGAGGATCATCTGGGTGCGGAACTGCTTCTCGCTGGCCTCGGTGACCTCGGCGCGGTGCACGTCGTCTTCCAGGCGGCCCTCGCCCTCGAGGTGCGCGTGCACCTCGTCTTCGACGAGCTGGGCCGGCACCGGGATCTCGACGGCGGCGATCAGCGCGTCGACGAGCTTGTCGCGCGCGGCGGCGCCCTGCACGTAGACCGACTGCTCGGCGAGGCGCTCGGCGAGGCTGTCGCGCAGCTCGGCGATCGTGTCGAACTCGCTCGCCATCTGGGCGAAGTCGTCGTCGGCGTCGGGCAGCTCGCGCTCCTTGACGGCGGTGACGCTCACCGAGACCTCGGCCTCGTCACCGGCGTGGTCGCCGCCGACGAGGGTCGAGCGGAAGGTCGTGTCTTCACCGGCGGTGAGCGAGTCGATGGCCTCGTCGATGCCCTGCAGCAGCTCGCCCGAGCCGACCTCGTACGACACGCCCTCGGCGCGGTCGATCTCGGTGCCGTCGATCGTGGCGACGAGGTTCAGCTCGACGAAGTCGCCCGTCTTCGCGGGGCGGTCGACGGTCACGAGCGTGCCGAAGCGGCCGCGCAGACGGTCGAGCTCGGCGTCGATGGCCGCGTCGTCGGTCGCGACGGGCTCGATCTCGACGGTGACGTCCTTCAGCTCGGGCAGGTCGAACTCGGGACGGACGTCGACCTCGACCTCGACCTTGAGGTCGCCGGAGAAGTCCTTCTCGTTCGGCCACTCGATGACCTCGGCGGCGGGGCGCCCGACGGTGCGCACCTCGTTCGCGGTGACGGCCTCGCGGAAGAAGCCGTCGAGGCCCTCGCTGACGGCGTGCTCGATGACGGCGCCACGGCCGACACGCTGGTCGATGATCGGGGCGGGCACCTTGCCCTTGCGGAAGCCGGGGATTTGGATGTCCTGCGCGATGTGCTCGTACGCGTGCGCGATCGCGGGCTTGAGCTCATCGGGGGTGACCGAGATGTGCAGCTTCACCCGGGTCGGGCTGAGCTTCTCGACGGTGGTGGTGACCATGCCTGTTCGTTCTCCTCTGGTTCGGCCGCGCCGAGGCGCGTCCGGGGTCTGGGGTCTGGGTCTGTGGGGCCGGTGGTCGGGGCGACAGGATTTGAACCTGCGGCCTCCCGCTCCCAAAGCGGGCGCTCTACCAAGCTGAGCTACGCCCCGGGCGCGCACGCAAGCGAGCGCCGAATCACGGCCGTGGTCAGTCTAGCCGACGCGACCTTGTAGACTCTTCGGGATGCCGTGTTCGGCGGCATCCCGTCCGGCTCGCGAGCCGGATGCGGGGCTGTAGCTTAGTGGTAAAGCCTCTGTCTTCCAAACAGATGATGCGAGTTCGATTCTCGTCAGCCCCTCCACCTCCCTTTTCGGGGAATCTCCGCTCCGCGGCTCAGCGCACGTCGGATGCCTGGGCGTGCGTCGCCGAGTGCGCGCGGTAGATCTCGGCGTTGCGCAGGATGTCCGCCCGCTCCTCGTCCGTGAGCTCGCGCCGCACCTTCGCGGGCACCCCCGCGACGAGCGAGCCGTCGGGCACGATCGTGCCGCCGAGCACGACGGCGCCGCCGGCGACGAGGCATCCGGCGCCGATCACCGCGCCCGAGAGCACGACGCTGCCCATACCGATGAGCGATCCGTCGCCGATCGTGCAGCCGTGCACGACGGCGTTGTGACCGATCGACACGTTCTCGCCGATCACGACGGGCGAGCCGGCATCGACGTGCACCGAGACGTTGTCCTGCAGATTGCTGCCCACGCCGAGGGTGATCGGGGCGCTGTCGCCGCGGACCACCGCGTTGTACCAGACGCTCGCACCTTCGGCGAGGGTCACGTCGCCGATCAGGCGCGCGCCCGAGGCGACGAACGCGCTTTCGTGCAGGCGCGGCGTGCCGGTGGGAAGGGACAGGATCGAGGCGTCATCGGCGATCGTCATGGCTTCGACGATAGCCCCGCCGGCAGCCTGTTCCGGAGCGAGCCGACGCACCGTAAGCCGAGCCTTGTCTTGCTTGCGGAATGCTCCGCGCTGAGTAGCGTTACACGTGATGTGGGGGAACCCCCGACGACTGGAGGCCTGAATCATGAGCAAGACGCAGACCATTTCGATGACCGCGACCGGACCCGAGGCGGCGTCGAGCACGGCGCAGTTCCTCACCCCGGTGGTGCTGGGCCTGCAGGCCCTGGCCACCAACGGCAAGCAGGCGCACTGGAACGTGCGCGGCGCGAACTTCATCTCGGTGCACGAGCTGCTCGACCAGGTCGTCGCGAACGCGCAGGCCTTCGCCGACCTCGCCGCCGAGCGCATCGTCGCCCTCGGCCTGCCGATCGACGCGCGCACCACGGCGATCGCCGAGAAGATCGCGCCCACCGCGGTGCCGGCCGGCTTCGCCCAGTGGCAGGACGAGATCGTGGCGATCGTCACCGACATGGACACGATCATCGCCGACGTGCAGGCCGCGATCGACGGCCTCGACGAGACCGACCTGTCGAGCCAGGACGTGGCGATCGAGATCAAGCGCGGCCTCGAGAAGGACCGCTGGTTCCTCTCGGCGCATCTCGCCGCCTGAACGCGAGCGACGTCTCGTCGCTGACGGAACGGATGCCCCGGGCTCACGCCCGGGGCATCCGTCGTTCCGGCGCGATGCGGGATCAGCGCGCGTGCGTGAGGCGCCCGGCCAAGAGAGTCGCCTGCACTTCGGTGGCGCGCAGGGCCGGTTCGTCGGCGGTGAGCGGATCGCGGTCGACGACCACGAGGTCGGCGGTGTCGCCGGGCATGAGGGTTGCGCGCGCGAGCGAACCTGCCGCGGTCGATGCGGCGAGCGCCGTCGCGGCATCGACGGCCTGAGCCGGATGCCACGGCTCGCGGCCGTCTCGCGTACGGTGCACGGCCGCGGCGAGCGCCGCCCACGGGTCGAGGGGGGCGACGGGGGCATCCGAACCGAAGAGCAGGTTCGCACCCGCCTCGGCGAGGGCGCGGAGCGGATAGGCGAGGGCGGTCTGCCCCGCCCAGATGCTGTCTGTCATGTCGCGGTCGTCGATCGCGTGCTCGGGCTGCACGCTCGCGCTCACGCCGAGCCGTGCGAAGCGGGGGATATCGGCGTGCGCGACGAGTTGCGCGTGCTCGATCGTGCCGGTCGCCCCGGTGAGGGCGAACGCGTCGAGGGCGTGCGAGTTGGCGAGGTCGCCGATCGCGTGCACGGCACACGAGAGGCCTCCCCCGGTCGCACGGGTCATCATGTCGACGAGCGCGTCGGGCGCCACCGTCAGCACCCCGTGGTTGTGCGGGTCGCCGGGATAGGCGTGCGAGCACGCCGCGGTGCGGGTGCCGAGCGAGCCGTCGGTGATCACTTTGAGCGATCCCACCCGCACGAGGCCATCGGGGTCGAGCGCATCGCCGGTCGCGAGCCCTTCGGCGAGGGCGCGGTCGAGCTGCGCGGGGTAGACGCCGAAGCGGATGCGGGTGGTGTCGAACCCCGCCGCGAGGCGGCGCGCCCAGGCATCCGCGTTCCACGCCATGTCGAGATCGACGACCCCGACGATCCCGCGGGCCGCGGCCGCGTCGAGCGCGTCGGAGACGAGACGGTCGCCCAGGATCGGGTCGGCCGCGTTCAGCCGACGCGAGATCTCGAAGGCGGGCTCTTCGCGCACGAGGCCGCTGGCGTCGATCGGATACCCCTCGCGGGCGAAGGCGGCCGAGTTCAACCACACGCTGTGCACGTCGGCGTTGATGAGATAGGTGGGCACGTCGCCGGTGCGCTCGTCGAGCAGGGCGAGGGTCGGGGCGTCCGCCCACAGCGCGTCACGGAAGCCCGTGCCGACTCTGCGGCCGTCGCCCAGCACGCGCGCGGCGCCCATGATCGCGGCGGCCTCGGCGGCAGAGCGGGCCTCGTGCAACGGCTGGCGCTGTGCGACGAGGGCCCATTGCACGGTGTGCACGTGGTGGTCCCAGAGCCCGGGGATGACCCAACCGCCCTGCGCGTCGACGACCGGCCCGCGGTGCGGCAGGGCGCCGGCGGGGGCGAGGTCGACGATGCGACCGCCCGCGAGGTGCACGTCGACCAGGTCGTCGCCGAACGGGTCGAGCCTGTCCACTCCGGTCAGCCGCGCACCTGCGATGACCGACGGCCTTTCCCCGCGGTGCGCGTCGCGTCGGATCATCGCTCGCCTCGCTCGCCGTGCGGTGTCGCGCCGGCCCCCGCCGCGGTCGAGCGCAGAGGCGCCGC
>NZ_JAAGRY010000017.1 GCF_015707995.1 Microbacterium paulum | reverse complement strand
GAACTGGATGAAAGCCCTCGAGCAACTCTCGATCGTCTACCCCGAGCGCATCAACCGCTACCTCTAACACCCCGAGGCAAGGCCCACTTACACACACAACTTGACAAGCTCCCCGCTGGCTGGCTGGCTGGCACAATGACAGCGTGACTAGAAACTCAGGCTTCTATCTCGGTGTCGGCAGGATCATGACCGAGTCGGTGACGAGCAAGATCAACACCTCCGGCGGCGAGTACGTCCTGAAGTCTCTGAACTCCAAGCCAGGAAACTGGGTAAACATCGCCGAGATTGTCAAGCGAAGCGATCTCACCGGCGTCATTATGAAGCTGACGGGGAAGGACTTCCAACGCATCGCGAGCGACGCCTACGCGCACGCCACAGACGTTCTGTTCCGCGAGCTCGCGACCAAGCCGTACCTGCTGCTCGTCCACGAGGAGGTCGTGACCCCGCGCGATCCGGAACTCGAACTGGCGACTCCCGAAGGTGCGAGCCCTGACGAGGACGACGAAGTAGACGAAGACGATTGGTTGATGGACCTCGACGGGGATGAGTGGAACGACGACATCGCCCGCGAGTACTTCGGGACCCTGCCGAAGGAGGTCCGTGAAGCCGCCCAGCGGCGGCTCGAGCCGCACGGTCTGACTCTCACCACCTACAAACGCAACGCTGAGGCGTCCATCTTCGCGACTGCGTTCGTCGAGGACACCCTGAACAATCTCCTGTTCCGGATCTACGTCCCGGCCGGTCGGCTGTACGAGGACGAGCTCGCCAAGGTGCTGGAGCTCTTCCATGACTGGTTGGGTTCGGTGAAGGAGCAGACTGTCAGGCAGTCCGGCTATCGCACCCCGAGCGGCCGTGTCATCGAGTTCTTCGGTGAGCCGGGCATGAACGCTGACGTGGTGAGTGACGAGCTCCAGGAGTTCGCTCAGTTTCTGAATATCATCGAAGACTCCGCGACCGCGGAGCAGATGCTTCTCCATCTGGGCGTCACGCCCGATCGAGCGGGCGGTCTGGTGTCGAAGTACGCCAAGGCCGCACGCAGGGTTCTCGTCGACACGAAGCACACCAGGGAACGCATGATCCTCGAGATCCAGCAGCAGCTCGAATCGGAACTCATCGACGAGCTGCCTGACCTCTCTACGGCAGAGCTCGGAGACCTGGTGAGCCAACTGGTCCCCGCCTCGCCGTTCGCAGCGAGCCCGGAGACGAGGAGCTTGGCGGCTGGTCAAGATGGACCGTCCCCAACGGTCAACGTTCAGATCATCCAACGGGTCGAAGGCATCGTCGCCCAGAACGTGAACGGCCCGGTCACGGTGGGTACGCCGGCGGCGGAGCTGATCCAGCTCGTCCGTCAGTTCGGCGACGACTCCGCTGAGGTCTTGGAGACCAGCGCGCGGGAGCTCGCTGATCCCGGCGCACCTCAGCCTGCGCGGCTTCGTGCTCGCCAGGCCTTGAAGAATTTCCTCCTGCGCAACGCTGCGCGGATCGAAAAGTCCGTCTACGACAATGCTTTGAAGTGGGTCGTGGACAGCGTCAGTGACTGGCTGGGGTAGACACCCGCGACCGATCACGACCGCAAGCGAAGCAGTCTGTTCGCCTTGGCCATCGCGACCTGGCGCGCCTACTGCTGCCCACGTCACCGGTGCGATTGCATGAACCTGTGAACCAGGAGAGACCGAACGAGCGCCGCGCGAAGAAGGTCGTCGAGAAAGTGCTGGGCGTCACGCTCGACCACGCCGATAAGAACGGTGGCGTCGACTATTTGTCTCCTGGCGGCACCATCGCCCTTGAAGTGACGCGGGTCACTGATGAGGATGTGCGTAAGGGGCTGCGCGCTTGGAGTGAGTCGGACAAGCGACAAGTCTCAGGTCCGCCGCTGGAAGCCTGCTGGCTGGTCTTCACTGCCGAGACGACCCCGGGACTCAAGACCTATCGACAGCGGGTGCAACCGCTAATCGCCGAACTCGAGACGGCGGGGCTGGGTTCCTTCACCGACCAACGGGCAGGGCTCTCGGTCCTCGAGGGTCGAGAGCACGCTGAGCTGTTCAGGAAGCTCCTGCGCATGAATGTCGAGCACGCATCGCAGCACCCTCGCGACACGGATCCTGAGCACGTGCACCGCGTGTTCGTAAGCGTGGGCGGCGGAGGCAGCGCATCCGGCAGCGATGAGTCAGTCGTGCTGCTCTGCGATCTGCTCGCTCTGAAGGACGACAACGCGAAGAAGCTCAGCACTTCCGGTGCCGAGCAGCGGCACCTGTTCGTTTGGATCGACGGTGCGACACCTTTCGCGATCGAACGCGCTCTGAGTCATGAAGCGCCCTCATGGAATGCCGACGGCGACAGCGGGTTCGGCCTGCCCTCGGTGGCGCCGCAGCTCGATGCGGCGATCACGCAGCTGTGGGTCGCGCACGAACGGTCTGGCCGCGGCTGGCTCTGGGACGGCCAGAACTGGCGGGCGCTCGAAGACCTTGGCTCGAATCCTCAGGGCGGTGACGCATGACCGACGCCGAACCGCGCAGCGCGGGTGCCGAGCAGTTCTTCCGATTGATGTCCCTGCACAAGTACTGGCTCAACGCGGACTTCCTGCGGGACGTGTTCATGAAGCGCATCGAGGGCGCCACCCCGCCCCACGAGCGCGGCTTCGCAGCGATGATGGACAACACGATCGCCATGAGCCTCTGGTACGCGACGATGTATGTCGTCATTGAGGGGTGGCGCGAAGCGAGACTATCGGACCACGATGTCGACACCCTGCTCACACAGGAGGGGCACGTGGAGCATCTGCGTGTCTTCCGCAATCAGGTTTTCCACTACCAGAAGGCGTACGACAACCCCAAGCTGCTCCAGTTCCTCGGAACGAGCGACGACGACGCCGGAGCCGTCACGACGTGGATCAAGAGCACGCACACGGCGCTGGGGAAGGCCATCGAAACCGCCATCCAGGCGAACCTGGACCCCGACCGTGACCGCAGGGCCGGCCAGACTTGAGAACTTCGCTTTGGGTTGCTCAGGTGCTCGCGCGTCGTGCCAAGGCGGTCGGGCGTCGTTCCGGCGCTACGCCGCGTTTCTGAGCAGGTCGACGACGTCACGCAAGCTTCGAGTGACCAGTGTTCCGAAGCGGTGAGGCGCCGATATCGGGTTGCGGCTCACGTTTTGGTGTGCGATACCGGGGGCTCAGAGCGTGCACGGACCATCCTCGCGGGGAGTCGCGGCTGGCAGATGCGGGATGTGCTGGAAGTTTGCGCGGACGAGTTTCGACGCTGCCTCGCTGCACTCGCGGGTGCCGATGATGTTCGCTCTGACCCGCCGCCTGCGGACGACCGGGCTGACCCGGAGCTGTGGCGCCGTTCTTTCGGCCCGGCGACTCCGACTTTGACGTTGTCGGACCGGGACATTACGGTGCATCGAGCGAAGCGGTTCGTCACGGTGAGCCCACGCGATTCTCCCGGGTGACGATGACCCGGACCCGATGTTTTTTGACGAAATAGTTTGCGTGAATCGAAGTCGCGCGCTGATCCGCCAGTTAGGACGGAGTCACCTACCGAGGACAGCCTCGTCGACGAGTGCAGACGACGCTTCTATCGCGCTGGGAGCGACATGCGCGACGCTGGCCCGACAGTCACACATCAGTTGTGCGGGATGGTGGCGCCCGCCGAGCCGACTTCTCGATGGCTAAGTCGTGGCCCTTCTTCAAGAGGATGAGATCCCACGATAGCCATCTTCTGGCGTCGACGAACTCTGAGTCAGTCGTTAGATTCATGAGCAGAGGAGGCAGGGGATGCTCAACGTTTGGAGTCGGTCTGGGGCGGTAGCGGGGCGAGGTTTTCACTATCAGGACGCGGTTGGTGCGTGGCTCAGCGGTCGGCTGATCGCGGGCGAACTGGATGCGCAACGCATCGTCCCGGAGGGATTCGAAGATCTACATATCGACGGGCCCGAGCTGACGTTCGTGCAGGTGAAGAGTCGACAGGAGAAGCGAGGCGCATTCTCAGTCGGCGAGACTCTCGGATTTCTTGAGGAGATGTGGGCCAAGCACCTGGCCCGCGAAGCAGAAGGCATTGCTTCAGGTCGCTTGATGCTCATCCAAGAGCGAAGCGTCTCCGGGGAGGTCTTCGACGGGCATGCCGCAGTCCTGGCAGACCTGCCTCTGACTCACCCGCTCGTGGAAGGTGTGACGGAGAGACTGGGCTTGGATCATGCCCGAACCCTCCTACAGCTGACGACCTTGATCACTTTGGATTGGCAGGATGCGCAATCCGCCGCGGTGGATGCGATTACATCCGCCTCCGGGGCGGTACGCGGTGCGGCAGAACTTATTGAGCGCCTGCTGCGGATCGACATAGCAACCGCGGCGGATCAAAACGCGGCAGCTCCTGATCCGGACAACGCGGCGTTCGTGAACGTGAGCTCGATCTCGAAGCGAATCGAAGAAGTGCTAATTCTCCTTGACCGGGATGCCCTGGAGCGGGCACTCCTGGATGGCATCTGTGTTCCCGTTCAGTTCTCGAGCGACGCGGCGGCGAACGACTACTACTTGGGCACCGCAGCCCGGCCTTCACACATCGCATCTGGGTTGCCAGCGCCGATGCCGGATATCGCCGCGCAGGCAATCGAAAGCCTGAACTCGGGCGTTTCCGTCCTATTGACCGGTCCTTCCGGAGTCGGAAAATCAACCGCCCTCTGGTCGACGGTCTACACGCGCCGCGACGTCACCTGGTATCGAGTGACTCGCCTCTCGGCCGATGCCATCCAGGCAATCAGAGATCTCCTCACCGCGCGTATACCGAGCCGCCGAAACCAGATCGGTTTGGTCGTGGACGGCGTGGGGACGGGGGAGCTTGTCGGTTGGGACGCAATCAACCAGGCTGCCAGTGATTTCGAAGGCGTCATGCTCCTCGGGACGGTTCGCAACGAGGACCTCGTCAGCGTACAAGATCGGGCCGCGTGCACGATCGTGGAAGTTGCCCTCACGGAGGAAGTCGCCGAATCGCTGCACGAGAATCTTCGGCAACGCGGGTTGACCTCATACGCGCATTGGCGTGAAGCGTACGTCGAAGCGGACGGGCTGACGATGGAGTTCACTTACATGCTCACGCGTGGCCGTCGGCTCCGAGACGTCCTGCGAGACCAAGTGCTCTCTCGCGTGCGGGCACAGCAAGAGACCGAGCTCCAGATCCTCGCCCTGATCGCAACCGCAGGTAGATGGGCGATCTCAGTGCCTATCTCGGAACTGTCGGAGTTTGAGAACGGATCAGGAAGCCTGCGAAGCGCCCTGACGCGGCTGAACGAGGAACACCTCGTCCAAGTCATGAGTGAGTCGGTGCAAGGACTACATCCGGTGAGATCACGATTCCTCTCTGAGGTTCTCCATGAGCTGCCGCCACCGACCGCCAGCATGACGACAGTGAAGCTCGTATCCATGCTTCCCGCTCCTGCCTTACCGGCGCTGTTGGCAGGAATCTCGCAAGATCTCCCGGGTGCCTTACCGGCGGCCGTAGAGGCGCTTATCGTCAGGATGCAGTCAGGCGATAACGCAGATGTTCTTGAAGGGCTTCGCGCCGTGAAGTTCGTCGATCTGAGCGCCCGATCCGGGCTGTGGGTCGAAGTGCTCGATCGACACGATGTGCAACCGCCGTCAAAACTCTTCGCGATCCAATTAGCGCTGATCGATTCGGACCTAGCGAGTTTGCCGTTCCCGGAAAACGTCTCAGCGGCGATTGCAGAGTTGCGCGCCGCAGTGCGCGAGCCGTTCGAGTTTTTGGACAAGGCTGTGCAACGAGTGGGTGTGCGACGACTCGGCGAAGTGATACTCGACTTGCCAGATTCGGCCAGCGTGAACCAGGCCCTCGAACACTCTCGAAGCCTCGCGCCGGCGATCGCCAGCGACCTGGTGCAAACACTGGGGCGGATGCGCGAAGAAGGCCGTCCCGTCAGATCACTCGAAGTTGAGCCAGATCTGGACGAGTTGGCTGAGCTCTTGCTAGCAGCGGCCACGTTCGCTCCGGAAGTCGCGGAACTACTGCTCGAGGCCGCGGGGGGTGCTGACGGCGCGCAACAGCGCATCCTCGAGCGATTCCCCTGGGCGACGACGGTGGGAATCGTTGACGGTCCTGAGGGTGCAGTTTTCCGTGGCCAGATCCTTCACATTTCCGATCGAGTGCAGGGCGACGCTGACAGAAACGCCAAGGAACTTGCTCGGTTAGGGATCGCACTCAACCCGAGCGTCGTGCATGCAGACATCACCACCATTTGGGCGGACGGATCGCCGTATGAGGTCGCAGGTCATTCGATGGGTGTGTCGACGCTTCGTCGGCAGTATCTTCACTCGCGGTCGTCTGTGAGTGGCCATCGCCAGACCGCTGGGTTTGCCGCGGCTCGCTTGCACGACCTAACAGCGACTGATCGTGCGGAGATCGCGCTAACAGGAATCGCCATCGCCGCGTCGCTCCTCCCAAGGACTATCCGTGTGTGGCTCCGTGGTGAGAATCGTCCTTCTGTCATGTCTGCCATTCACACCTCTCGCGTTGAACTTGACGCGCTTGCGCGTCGCCTGGTCCCGGTGTTTCGCGAGCCGATTGCCGCTGAAAGCTCCGTTTCAGCGGATAGCCTCCAGACTCTGCTTTCCGCGATCGCGGTGGACATCCCAGCTCGGCTGGCCGACGCTTCAGGGTATGTAGTGCTCGCGGCGCATATCAGTGACACCCTCGTGGATGCAGTGGGCAAGGCACGGCAAGAGCGGTGGGAGATGGTGGGTGCTGATCCCGACGGGCTGCTTGACGTCGTCGAGCAAGAGCTCCAGCAGCTTGCGACCGTGCTCCAGGAGGTTGGGTCAGGGGGGACGACACCGCAGGACATTCGGCGAGCCGCACGGTCTGGCGACTCGCAGCAGGCCTTGTCTCGCGCGAAAGACCTGTCAACTCGGAACGCGTTGCGGCGTGCCGAGCGCGGTCAGCAGGAGAGACTCGCGGTTCTCCGGGAATTCGGCCGGCAGGCTGATTCTTACTCACGGATCGTCCGGGGCGTTCGTGACGGCTGGCCGCCACGGCAGTACGCGATCGCGGTCAAGGCGGAGAACGTTGTCGACTGGCTCCTCGTGCTGGAGAGAACGCTCGCGGCTCTCACTCCCGCGGAGATGAGAGAGGCCTACCGTCCCGCATTGGTAGTCTTCCCGGAGATAGCAGGACGTCGAATCGACTCGTACGGCTGGCAGATCATAGGGTCTGCGTTCCCGATCGTCGAACCACTCACTGGTTGGGGCGGAGAGTTTCCGGAGGCGTGGGAGACGCCGAGGGCCGAGGCGTTCGGTGTGGGACAGCATGCGCTCGCTGTGTTGTCTGGGCTCGTCCTCCTAGAGCGCTCTCGGCCGACCGCTCTGCTTGCCGAAACGCGTTTGTCTGCGGAACGGGAGTTGCACGCTGCTCGCGCGGCCCTCGGCGCTTACCGCGATCGGATCACTCAGGACATTGCTGCCTTTCTCGACTCCTTGGCCGTACAGGTAGCCAGCGAAGCAGAAGGGGACGTAGACGAGATGTTCTCGGCTCAATTTGTAGCGCTCCTTCGGGGTCAGCAAACCCCGATCGCGAGACAGCTCAGCATGTACGCGAGTCTGGCGGTACAGGCCGACATAGATCTGGAGGTGGCCGAGGCGCTCGCTGAATGACGCTTCTTGATGCTGCGCTGACGCCCGACGACCGCGAGCGCAGGCACATTGGAGCACGGGGCGACCGTCAGTGACAGGTTTCGTGAGACGAGGTGATTGTCACCTAGGAACTGTCAGTCCCGGAATATCGCACCGATTTCGTCTCATTCTCTGTCAACTTTCATGAGATCGGACAGTTTCTCACGAATGTTGTCGGATTCTCACGAGTGTTGTCGCGGCGTCTCACAACGGTGTCGTGGATCGGGAGGAAGTCGTACGCGCGCGCGGCGAGGATCGCTGCTGATCGCGGCCGTTAGATCCTTGAGCGTCTTTGTGGGCAACGTGACACGAAGTTCTCCGGTCGGCTACGGCGCGACCGCGGGAGCGGGCGCATCGATCGCGAGCTTCACGCCGATTGCGCCGAGAAGTGTGCCGGTGACCCACTTCTGCCATCGCATCCAGGCCGGCTTGCGTTGTAGGAAGGTGGCGACTGATCCGGCCGCGATGATGATCGCGCCGTTGACGGCGACGCCGACGAGGATCTGGATCGCGCCGAGCTGGAATCCCTGTGCGACGATGCTGCCGGCGGCGGGGTCGATGAACTGCGGGATGAGCGCGAGGTAGAGGATCGCGACCTTCGGGTTGAGGAGGTTCGTCAGGAGTCCCATGCGGAAGAGCTTGCCGAACGAGTCACGCGGAAGATCGTTGGTCTCGAACAGCGACTTCCCGCCCGGGCGGAGCGTCTTGTAGGCGAGCCAGAGCAGGTAGACGGCGCCTGCGACCTTCAGGGCGATGAATAACCACGGAACGACGAGGAACACTGCCGCCAACCCGAGGTTGGCCATCACCATGTACACGACGAAGCCCACCGCCGTGCCGGACAGCGACATCATCCCGGCGCGCCATCCCTGGCTGATGCTGCGCGAGACGAGGTACATCATGTTCGGGCCGGGGGTGAGGGCGAGCCCAAGCTCGATGAGCGCGATACCGAGGGCGGCGGATAGCGAGATCATGCACGCTTCTTTCGTGGGGTGGGTTGCGGTGAGCATCCCCCTCGATGCCGAACTCCGACAAGTCTCCCATTCGCTGCCGCAGGCGACAGCGCACCCCACTTCTCGAGCGGGTGTACCCCGGGTGGTGCGGCTCCGTCTCCGGGAGGAATCGGCAACCTAGCGGGCACCTTCATGCGGGGTGTTTAGGGGGCGCATCAGCAGAAGGCCGCCGAGGGTGGCTCCGGCTGCGACGCCGAGGTTGAGGACGGTGACGACGATGCTTCCGGCGAGAGGCCGGAAAGCAGTCGTGGATACGCGCATCACCCGGGTTTGCAGGATCGGGGGAAACGCGCCGACCGCGATTCCCCCGATCGCAACTCCGGTGATGAACACGACCGGTTGCCCTGAGCTCAGAGCGAGCACGGCGAGACCAACCGTCACCAGAGTTGCCGCGGCGACGATCGCACTGCGCGGGTATCGGTCGGACGCGAAACCGGATCCGGCGATACCTACTGCCCCGCTCACGCCGAACACCAGCAGCATCAAGGGGATCGCGGCCCCGGGTAGCCCGCCCAACTGGGTGACTAGGGCTGTGAGGTAGGTGAATACAGCGAAGTGCCCGACCAACACCAGCCCGCCCGCGATCGCTACCGCAATCACTCGGGAAGCGCTGCGATCCCACGCGCCGCCACCCGCAGGCAACGTTGACGGCACCTGTGGCAGGATGAGCCAGAGCACCCCGGCGATCAGGACAAGAACCACAGATAGGCCGGTGAAGATGGCCCGCCACCCCACCACATCGGCCAGAGCCGCCGCCACCGGTAGGCCGGCAAGGCCGGCGAGCGTGGGCCCAGCCAGGACGATCGCCAGTGCCCGTCCGAGCCGCTCGGCAGGGATGACGGAGGCGACGTAGGAAACGACGAGTGCCCAGAAGAGGCCGTGCGCCGTCGCGGCGAGGATACGGCCGGTAAGTGCGAGCGAGAGGCCAGAGGCAGTCGCGGTGAGCAGGTTCGCTGCCGCGATCACGATCAGACACGCTGCCAGCAGTGGCGTGCGGGGTAACCGGATCGTGAGTCGCACGAGTGGAATCCCCACGACCGCGATGGTGAGCGCCCAGGCGCTCACCAGCAACCCAATCGCTGATTCCGAGACGCCCAGATCGGCGCTCATCACCGGCAAGAGCCAGGATGGCAACATCTCTACCGTCACCGTCAGCAGCGTCGCCGCGGTCAACACCGCCAGAATCGGCCAGGCCCGCTGCGGACGGGCGCTGACGGGCAGGGGTGGCGGCGTCGATCGAGTGCTCATAGGACTACGGTAAAGATTGACATCACTGTCAAGGTCAAGTCCAACACCACAGGACCCGGGTACGAGGAGTAAGCGGATGCGGATCGGTGAGATATCTCGGCGCAGTGCGGTGGCGCCCAGGATGCTGCGCTACTACGAAGCCCAGGGGCTCCTGCAACCTGGACGACACCCCAACGGATACCGCGACTACACCGAATCCGACCTGAACCAGGTCGTCTCGATTCGCGATCTTTCTCGCTCCGGTGTCCCGACGCGATTCATCAAGATTGTCCTCGACCGTCAAAGCGGCCAATCGGAGTGGTCGAGCACCTGTGACGACATCCTCGCCCGCATGGTCACCGAGCAGATCGACGACCTCGACACCAAGATCGCCTGCCTCACCACCAGCCGCGCAGCGCTGACCCAATTCCTCCGCGAAACCTACGCCAGCACCTAACGCCGGCACGTTGCCGGGCGGGTGCGGCAGATACCTGGGTGTCTATATCGCCGCGTTGGTTCTTCTCGCAGTGCCCTGTCAGGGTCTGCCGAAAACGATCGTTTGCGGCGCGGTGAGTGAAGGCACACCAGATCGAATGCCAGAAACGTGCGCCGTAAGCGGGTTTCGGTAGGCGTATTCGGTGGGGTGTGAGCCGGATGTACTTACACCCAGGCCCCAGAGATGTCGCCTGGGGTGAAGCCGTTCCAATAGGTCATCAATCACTGTATAGTTCAGTGTGTGCTGACTATTTCCTCACGCCTCGATGTCATGAACCGGCTCGGCCGGGCCATGGCCGATCCCACGCGTTCCCGAATCCTAATGTCTCTGCTCGGTGGACCGAGCTACCCGGCTGTGCTCTCTCGTGAGCTGGAGCTGACGCGTTCGAACGTGTCGAACCATCTCACCTGCCTGCGTGACTGCGGGATTGTCGTTGCCGAGCCGGAGGGTCGCCAGACTCGTTACGAGATCGCCGACCCGCATCTTACGGCTGCGCTCGTCGCGCTCGTGGACGTGACGCTGGCGGTCGATGAGCACGCGCCGTGCGTGGACTCTGCGTGCACGGTGGCTGGCTGCTGTGGGACGGGGGCGGACGCGTGAGCGCGGCGTGTGGCTGCGAGCACGAGCCTGCCAAGCCTGCCACTGCGGCGGAGGATGAGACCGAAGAGGTTGTGCGGCCCTGGTGGAGGGACCGTGGGATCATGGTGCCGGTCTTCTCCGGTGTCGCATTCCTGGCCGGTCTGATCCTTGAATGGTCCGGCCTCGAGATCCCGGCGCTGGTGTTGTTCTGGGCCGGTCTGCTCCTCGGTGCGTCGACGTTCACGCCCGGCGCGATCCGGAAACTGTTCAAGGGCAAGCTCGGTATCGGGCTGCTGATGACGATCAGCGCGATCGGCGCGGTCATCCTCGGCTACGTGGAGGAGGCTGCGGCTCTGGCGTTCTTGTACTCGATTGCTGAGGCGCTCGAGGACAAAGCGATGGACCGTGCCCGGGGCGGGCTGAGGGCGCTGCTGAAGCTCGTGCCGGAGACAGCGACCGTGCTGCAGAACGGCGTCTCTGCGCAGGTGCCCGCGAGAGAGCTGACGGTCGGCCAGGTCATGGTGGTCCGTCCCGGCGAGCGGATCGCAACCGACGGGATCGTCCGTTCTGGCCGCTCCAGCCTGGACACCTCGGCGATCACCGGGGAGTCGATCCCCGTCGAGGTCGAGCCCGGCGATGCGGTGTCGGCCGGTGCGATCAACAGCGCCGGCGCGCTGGAGGTCGAAACGACCGCTGCGGGCACCGACAACTCGCTCACCACGATCGTGGAGCTGGTCGAGAAGGCGCAGACCGAGAAGGGCGAGCGTGCACGTCTCGCGGACAAGATCGCCCGCCCGCTCGTGCCCGGTGTGCTGATCCTCGCAGCGCTCGTCGCGATCATCGGGTCGCTGCTGGGAGATCCAGAGGTATGGATAACCCGCGCGCTCGTTGTGCTGGTCGCGGCGTCTCCGTGTGCACTGGCAATTTCGGTGCCGCTGACGGTCGTCGCCGCGATCGGTGCGGCAAGTAAGTTCGGCGTGATCATCAAGTCTGGCGCTGTCTTCGAGCGCTTCGGCACAGTACGTCACGTCGCCGTCGACAAGACCGGCACCCTTACCCGCAACGAGCCCGCCGTCACCGCCGTGCTCACCACCAATGGTGTGACGGAGGCTCAGGCGCTGGCCTGGGCGGCCGCGTTGGAGCAGCACAGCACGCATCCTCTCGCCGCCGCGATCACCGCCGCCGCTCCGGGCACTCCGGCAGCTGCAGACGTGACCGAGCAGGCCGGCCATGGCATTGACGGCACCGCGGACGGATCGAAAATCACTGTCGGAAGTCCTCGTTGGCTTGACGCTGGCGAGCTCGGCAACCGGGTCGTAGCTCTCGAGGAGCAGGGCATGACCGTCGTGATCGTCCACTGTGACGGGTCACCGGTCGCCGCGATCGGCGTTCGTGACGAGTTGCGCACTGAAGTCCCCGAGGTCGTCCGGACACTCACAGGTCAGGGCGTTGGTGTGACGATGCTCACCGGCGACAACGCCCGCACGGCTCATGCGCTGGCTGCGCAGGCCGGGATCAGTGACGTGCGCGCCGAGCTGCGCCCTGAGGACAAGGCGACCGCGATTCGAGAGCTGTCGAAGGCGGGGCCGGTCGCAATGATCGGCGACGGCATCAACGATGCCCCAGCCCTTGCTGGTGCGGACGTCGGTATCGCTATGGGCGCCACGGGCTCCGATGCGGCGATCGAATCCGCGGATGTGGCCTTCACCGGTCACGATCTCCGCCTCATCCCACGGGCGTTTGACCACGCCCGCCGGGGCCGCCGGATCATCAACCAGAACATCATCCTGTCGCTGCTGATCATCACCGCACTGCTTCCGCTCGCACTCTTCGGGGTGCTTGGGCTCGCGGCCGTCGTCATGGTGCACGAGGTCGCAGAGGTCATCGTGATCCTCAACGGCCTACGTGCCGCCCGCACCCGCACACCACGGGTGGCCAGCTGATGCTCGCCACCATCGGGTCAGCGATCGGCCTGTTCGCCGCGACCAACATCGACGACATTGTCGTCCTCACCGTGCTGTTCCTCGCCTCCAGCCGAGGAAAACCCCGGCCATGGCAGATCGTTGCAGGTCAATACCTCGGCTTCATCACCCTCGTCGTAATCAGTGTGATCGCTGCGCTCGGCCTCACCATCGTCCCGGACGAATGGGTCGGCTTCCTCGGCCTGATCCCGCTCGGCATCGGCATCTGGACGCTCATTCGCGGCCTGCGCCGTAACAGCGATGACGATGATGACGACTCGAAGATCACCGCGGTCGGACTATGGGGGGTCGCGGGAATCACGATCGCCAACGGTGCGGACAACATCTCCCTGTACACGCCGATCTTCCGCACCAGCACGCCAGGCGACGTCGCCGTCATGATCGTCGTGTTCCTCATCCTCGTCGCCGTATGGTGCGCCGCCGGGCGGCTGATCGGCACCAACAAGGCCGTCACCGAGGGACTGGAGCGCGTCGAGCACTGGCTCGTACCGGCCGTGTTCATCGGTCTTGGGCTGTTCATCCTGATCGAATCCGGCGTCATCGTCCGCTTGATCGAGGTCCTCGCATGACATCGTCCGAGGCAGAATCTCAGCCGTCTGTTGCGCGACAGCTGCCGTCCGCGCGGCGTTGGCAGCTCACCGGCGGAGCGCTCCTGATCGCGCTGGTCGTCGTTCTGATCGATCAGGGGACGAAAGCGTGGGCCGAAGCGACCCTCACCGAGCGCGAGCGCATCCCGCTGATCGGTGACCTGCTTGGCCTGCAACTCGCGTACAACCCCGGTGCGGCATTCTCGTTCGGGGAGGGCTTCACCTGGGTGTTCGCGTTGCTCGCTGTCGCAGCCACCGTCACAGCGATCGTGTTCGCGTTCCGGATTCGCCGCCTGGGGTGGGCGGTCATCGTCGGCGCGCTCGGTGGAGCTGCCGCCTCACATGCAGGCGACCGCCTCTTCCGGGATCCGGGATTCGCCCAGGGGCACGTCGTTGACTTCCTCGCCTACGGGAACTGGTTCATCGGGAACATTGCCGACATCGTGATCTTCGCTGCCGCGATCGCCGGAGGGTTCCTTATGATCCGGGGCGGTGATGAGTCCAAAGACTGACCCCGATGCTTCACGGCGACAGACCGCGCCGAAATCGATCGTTACCGGTCAGTTCGGGCGATGACATCCAGGAAGTCCCGTACATGAGGCGGCGGAGCCGTCCCCGCCCAGATGGCGGTGAGCGGGCGGGTGATCTGGAGATTGTTGATCCGAACTCGGACGAGTCGGCCGGCACGGGTGTCCTCGGACACTGCGAGGGAGCTCAGCGCGCCGGGGGCGATGCCGGCCATAATCGCGCTGCGAACGCCGAGCGTGGTCGTCAGCACGGCTGCGGGCTCGGCTGCGAGTGGAAAGCCCGCCACGGCGAGGGCGTTCTCGAGCGCTCGTCGGGTGCCGCTGCCGGTCTCGCGGAGCACCAACCCAGTGGCCGCCAGTTCACGAACGGACACCTGGCGGGTCTTCGCCCACCGGTGACCGTGCTGCACAACGACTTCGATGGTGTCGTAAGCAACAGTGACTGACCGGAGGCCGGCGGGAACGACAGGGGTCTCGATGAGCCCGAGGTCTGCGGTTCCCTCGCGTATGGCCTCGACGACCGTGCTGCTGTTGGCGGCTGTGAGCTGAACGACCGGGCCGTCATCGCCGTGAGAGATGCGCCACCGGGCGATCCATTCCGGTAGGAGGTGTTCTGCGATCGTGAGGCTCGCGGCGATGCGCATCATCTTCCCGCGATCCGTGCGGAGCGAATCGACAGCATCCGAGAACTCATCGGCCGCCGTCAGCAGCGTTGTTCCCCAGCCGACAATCAGCTCGCCCGCCGGAGTCAATCGCGAACCCCGTGCAGAACGCACCAGGAGTCGCACGCGCAAATCTTTTTCCAGTTTCCGGATGCGCAGAGACACCGCCTGCTGACTCACGCCCAACTGCGTGCTTGCCGCCGACATGCTGCTTTCCTTCACGACGAGCGCCAAGGCTCGCAGTGCCTCCAAGTCCGGCCCGTTGCGCATCTTCCGCCTCCCAAGCACAAGCATAACTTGTATGGCGGACGGTATCTGCCTCTACTCGCACGAGCGGTCCGAGGAAATGATGGATGCATGACCCATGCCCAGGACGTTGCGACCGCCCGACCGGAACACACGCTGCTTGCCCGAGTCCGCGCGCTGCTGCCCGGGCTTGTCCTCTGCCTCGCCGCGGCCGGAGCATCGTACGGGGTCAGCCTGCTGCTGCCGGGAGTCAGCCCGCTCATTATCGCGATCGTGCTTGGCGTACTCCTGGCCAACGTCGTCCGGCTGCCAGCGGCAGCCTCCGACGGCATAGACTTCTCCGCGAAAAAGCTCCTGCGCGCCGGCATCGTCTTCCTCGGACTCCAACTGGTACTGACAGACATCCTCGAACTCGGAGCCCCGATGCTGGTCGTCATCGTGTGCATTGTCGCCGGCGGACTGTTCGGCACCGTTCTCCTGGGGAAGCTGCTACGGGTTCCATCCGGGCTCTCGCTGCTAATCGCCTGCGGATTCTCCATCTGCGGCGCGGCAGCCGTGGCGGGCGCGGCAGGGGTCACCGATCCGGACGACGAGGCCGAGGAAGACACCATCACCGCGGTCGCCCTCGTGGTGATCTTCGGAACGCTGATGATTCCCCTCGTCCCACTGATCACGGACCTGCTTGGCCTGGGCTCCGAGACGGCCGGGATGTGGGCAGGGGGTTCCATCCATGAAATCGCGCAAGTCGTCGCCGCTGGAGGCATCATCGGTGGCGGAGCGCTCACGGTCGCGGTCATCGTCAAACTCGCCCGAGTGCTGCTGCTCGCCCCTGTCGTGGCCATCCTTAGCATCCGGCAGCGCCGTCTCAGCCGTACGGCAGGCGAACCCAGTCAACAGAGGTCGAGTTCGAAGCTGCCGCCCATCGTCCCGCTGTTCATCATCGGGTTCATCGCCATGGTGCTCCTGCGTTCCTTTATCCCTCTGCCGGACTTCGTGCTGACGACCGGCGGGCTGCTGCAGACAGGGTTGCTGGCTGCAGCGATGTTCGGACTCGGCTGCGGCGTCAAGATTCGGAACCTCATCAAGGTGGGCCTCAAGCCCTTCGCCCTCGCCGCGCTCTCCACCCTCCTCGTCGCCACCATCGCCTATTGCGGAGTCACCCTCGCCGGCTGAACATGGCCGGCACCAGGGCGTCACTACGCGCCGCAAACGATCGTTTACGGCAGGCTCGTCGACGTCGCCCACCAGGTTGTCATTGTCCGAAGTCGTCGGCACAGCTGGCCCTAGTAATCCGGGCATTGTGCTGGGGACTGTGGACAACGCCCGATCTGTACTGGTGTGCACAAACCGACACTTTGCGGTCGAGTGCTAATCGGTGAGTGCTCTTGACCGGCGGTAGAAGGTTGCGCGGGACATTCCGAGGTCGCGGGCGACCTGTGCTGTTGGCTGGCCGCTTTGTACGAGGTGGAGGGCGTTGCGGATCTGGCTGTCCGTGACTCGTTGCCGGCGTCCGCCGAGATCCTTGCCGGCGATGCGTCGTTTGCTGATCGAGTCAACGATGCGCTCACGCTTGATTTGGTGTTCCATCTGCGCGAGTGCTGCCATGACGGTGAACAGCATCGACCCCATCGGCGTGGACGTGTCGACGTCGCCGCCTCCAAGGTTCAGCACGCGCAATCCTGCGCCACGAGCGCGGAGCTCGTCTGCGAAGGCGAGCATGTTCTGTGTCGATCGGCCCAGCCGATCCAGTGTCGTGATGACCAGAGTGTCCCCGGTCTCGACTGCTTCGATCGCACGGTCGAACTCGGGGCGAGAGGCCCGGGCACCGGATACTCCGTGATCGGTGTACAGGTCATCGCGGCGGACCCCCGCAGCCAAAAGGTCCACTTCTTGGCGATCCGTTGACTGCTGACGGGTGGACACTCGTGCGTAGCCGATCAGCTTTGCCATTTCAGGGTTCTCCAGGTGTCTCGCAACTAAGGGTGTGTACTCGTATCTTGTCAATCACTTGTGAGACATAGTTGTGAGAATCGCCGAGCCTGGGAAACTCGCGAACCATGTCAGTGTCCGAAGTCCTCAACACTCAGGCAGATGAGACGTCTCGCAACCCTAGAGTTATAAGACACTAGATCGTGTTGCAGATAGGGCGCCCTTGTGGGCATTCAAATCGCGCGGGGTAAACGTGCATCCCAGCAACGACGCGGACGCGGCATCGCGATTGGAAGCGAAGTGCCCGTTAGGGGACCGTCTATCGGGCACCAATTCTGACGGGTTTTCTGTGTCCGAGGCCGTGGTACCTCAGTCTGATTCATCGCCTCCCGATGTCGGCGTGCTCATGTCTTCGGTCCAGACAGCCGCGGCGCCGCTGTGGCCGATGAGAATGGCTTGCACGGTCGTTCCTCCCGAGACCACTAGGGCGAGAACGAGCAGCACGATTGGCGCCCACCGGGGGCCAGGCCGTGAAGCTACCGACGGTTTAACCTCCTCGGATGCTGTGAGCCGCGCGCGCTTCTCCCGGATGTTCCACCACAGCAGCGCGGCCGCTACGACGACGAGACCGATGACCCAGGGTAAGAGTCCGTCGGCCAGGTTGGCGTGAGTTTCGATGAGATCGTTCTCACCAACACGAGCCTCGAGTCGCTCGCCCGATTGTGTTGAGAGGGGAACGAGAACGAGCGCGACCAGCGAGGCGCCGAGCGGCAGATATCCCGCCCACCGACGGCATCGGGGCCAGACTGCCGTCAAGACGACGAGGACCGCAGCAAGCGGAACGATCACCTCTGTCGCGTGCACGATGAACGGATGCAGGGGAAGCCCAAAGAATGTGTCGAACATGATTCAAGGCTGGGCAAGAATTCTTCCAGAATTCTTTGAAGCGGCCATGAGCCGCGGACGGGGCTTACCCGTCACGCCCCGTCGATACCTCACGGCCGAGGAGTCAGACGACTCCGGATGCTCCTAGGAGCACCCCCACCCCGTAGGTCGCCGCGAGTGCCAGCGCTCCTCCGATGACGACTCGCAGCGTGGCCCGCAGCCGTGAGCTGCCGCCGATTGTAGCCGACAGCGTGCCGGTGACCGCGAGAGCCAGGAGAACGGCGACGAAGGTCACGGGGATGCGCCAGTCCGCCGGGGGAAGCAGGATGGCGAGCATTGGCAGGATTGCCCCGATGGTGAAAGCCGCCGCCGACGACGCCGCCGCATGCCAGGGGCTCACCACATCGTCTTGGTCGATGTTGAGTTCGATCGAGAGGTGCGCCGCTAGGGCGTCGTGCTCGGTGAGCTCAATGGCCACCTGGCTAGCAGTGCTCTCGCTCAGGCCCTTGGCTCGGTACAGGGCTGTGAGCTCGTCGAGCTCCTCGGCGGGCATGTCGCGCAGCTCGGCGCGCTCTTTCGCGATGAGGGCCTTCTCGCTGTCGCTCTGGCTGCTGACTGACACATACTCCCCGAGCGCCATCGAGATTGCGCCGCCGACCAAGCCCGCCACGCCCGCGGTGAGGATGGGACCGGTCGAGCTCGTGGCTCCGGCGACGCCCACGACGATCGCCGCCACCGAGACGATACCGTCGTTGGCCCCCAGTACGCCGGCGCGCAGCCAGTTGAGGCGCTGCGCGATGCCTCCCCGGTGAGGTTCGTTGGCGTGTAGCGGGGGTTCGGTGTATCCATCGGTCGACATGCGCTCACTCAAGCACCGATGTCCCGGCACTTCAACGTTGGTGAGGCTAAGCGACCCGGGGAATTTCGGCTAAGAAATCTGGAAGAATTCAGGACGATTGTAGGGAGGGTAGAAGACACTCACCCGAATCGAGAACACGATCACTCTCAGAACGGCACCCACCGTCCCCGTGCGCACCCGCCGCACAATCGACCCGGTCGACCGCACCCGGCGCATCCGCGGCCGGCGACGGATGCGCACGGCCGACGCGATGATCGCCCTCGTCTGGGCATCGGTCGCCGCCGCCGTGACCTTGTGGCTCGCCTACGGCGGCCTGAACACCGTCAGCGACCTCGGTACCGCACTGACCGCCGCGGGCATCGTGACCGGCCTGGTCGGCACCGATCTCATCCTGGTGATGCTCGTGCTCGCCGCTCGGATCCCGGCGATCGACCGGGTGGTCGGGCAGGACACCGCGATGGCGTTCCACCGGCAGCTCGGCAAGCCCGCGCTGTACCTGATCCTCGCCCACGGTGCGCTGCTCACCGTCGGCTCCGCGATGGCCGACGGGTCGAACGTCGTCACCGAGACCATCAGCCTGTTCCAGGGCCCAGACATGGCGCTCGCCTACCTCGGGCTGGGACTGCTCATCACCGTCGTGGTCACCTCGGTCGTCGCGGTGCGGCGGCGCTTCTCATACGAGGTCTGGCACCTCATCCACCTGCTGAGCTACGCGGCCGTGTTCGTGGCGCTGCCGCATCAGCTGAGCGCCGGCGGCGTGCTCGCCGACGGCACCGTGCAGCGGGTCTATTGGATCGCGCTATACGTCCTTGCGTTTGGCGCCATCGCCATGTTCCGCTTCGCGGTGCCCGCGCTGCGCAGTGCCCGCCACGGAATCCGGGTCACCGGTGTCGAGCAGGTCGCCCCCGGCGTCGTCTCGATCCACCTCACCGGGCGGGACCTTGACAGCCTGCAGACGACAGGCGGGCAGTACGCGATCTGGCGGTTCTGGACGAGCACCACCTGGTGGCACGCCCATCCGATCTCCTTCTCGGCGGTTCCTACGGCGTCGTCGGCGCGCCTCACTGTGCGCGACCTCGGCAGCGGCAGCGCGGCGATCTCCCGTGTGCGCCCCGGCACCCGGGTGTCGATCGAGGGCCCCTACGGCGTGTTCACCGAGGCGCACCGGGTGGCCCCGAAGCTGTCCGTGGTCGCGGCGGGTATCGGCATCACGCCGATCCGCTCGATGATCGAGCACTCGACGCTGCGCCCCGGCGAGGCCACCGTGCTGCTGCGCGGCAGCGACCCCTCGCAGAGCTTCCTGTGGAACGAGGTCGGCGCCCTCCGCAGCATGCGCGGCAATACGGTCTTCTCGATGATGGGCCCGCGACCCCATGGCCTCGCCACCTGGATGTCAGCCGAGTCACTCGCCCACGGGGTCACGATCGGTACGGTTTTCCCTGAGCTGCTGAACTCCGACCTTTACGTGTGCGGGCCGCAATCGTGGGCCGATCTGGTAATCCGCGACGCCCGGGCGGCCGGGCTGCCCGAGGACCAGATCCACGTCGAGAGGTTCGACTGGTGAGGGCGCGCGCACTGGCCCTCAGCATCCTGTCGTCGGCGGCCGTGCTAACCGTGGGGTGGCAGCTCGGCACCCAGGGCCAGACCTCGACGGCTCCCGATGCGGCGGCCCCCACGACGGCCAGCTCCGTGACGTCGGATCCCACCACGACCGCGACTCCGCGCGGCGGATCAACGCCATCCGCGGCAGCCACCCCGGCGCCCACCCCAACCGCCACCAACGGCAGCGAGAGTGCCGCAGCCCCGGCATCGGACGGCGCGTCGGGCACGTTCACCGGCACCTCCGTGCAGACCCGTTTCGGCGCCGTGCAGGTGCAAGTCACCGTCGCGAACGGCAGCATCACCGATGTCACCGCGCTACAGCTCACCGACAAAGATCAGCGCTCGGTGTCGATCAGCAACCGGGCCGCGCCGGTGCTGCGCCAAGAGGTACTGGCGGCGCAGTCGGCGAATGTGCAGGGCGTCTCGGGCGCCACCTACACCAGCGACGCCTACCTCAGCTCGCTCCAGTCGGCCCTCGACCAGGCCGGACTCTAACCGTGGGCATGCACGTGTTCGACACAATGGGCACGACGGTGAGTCTGCGCTTCGCCGGCGCGACCGCCCCAGTATCCGTTCTCGACGGGGTCGAGGGGGCGTTCCGCGCCTTCGACGAGCGGTTCAGTCTCTATCGGCCCGACTCCGAGATCAGCCGAGTGGCCCGCGGGGAGCTGCCGTTGACCCGGACCGGTGCTGAGCTGCGCGAGGCGTACGCTGAGGCCCTTGACTGGTCGCGCAGCACCGACGGCGCATTCACACCCCACCGCCCCGACGGCGTGATCGACCTCTCTGGCACCGTCAAGGCGAAGGCTATGGAAGCGGCGGCACGGGTTCTCGACTCGTCCGGCGAAGCCGACTGGATGCTCGTGACCGGCGGCGACATCCTCACCCGGGGCACTCTCGAAGGCCTGCCCTGGCGCGCCGGCGTCGTCGACCCCGATGACCGGGGCGCGCTGCTCTGCGCCGTCGAGCTCGTCGGCAGGCGCATCGCCCTGGCCACCTCGGGCACCGCCGAGCGGGGCGAGCACATCTGGCGCACCGGCGACCCCCGCGCGCTGCAGCGCTACCGACAGGTGACCGTGCTCGCCGGCGACATCGTCACCGCGGATGTGCTCGCCACCGCCCTCGTCGCGGGCGGGCCCGAGCGCTGCCCGGACCTGCTCAACCGCTTCGACATCGAGGCGATCACCGTCGACTACGCGGGGCACCTCACTGCGACACCAGGGCTGCATAGCGCCCAGGGGCTCACGCCGGCATGACCATCGCGCCCTCTTCTCCCTATACTTCGAGCATGCCGGAGCGCGCACGTATTCTGCTCGTCGAAGACGACGCGCGCCTGGCACAGATGCTCGAGCAGCTGCTCGCAGCCGAGGGCTACGACACCGTGCTCGCCCGAGACGGCCAGCGCGCCCTGCACGAAGGCCTGACGCACGAGTTCGATGCCCTCGTGCTCGACCGGGGGCTGCCGGTGATGGAGGGGCTGGACGTGCTGACCCGTCTCCGGAGCCGCGGCATCCTGACCCCAGCCCTCGTGCTCTCGGCGCTCGGCAACCCGGCCGACCGCGTAGAGGGCCTCGACCGGGGCGCGGAGGACTACCTCGCCAAACCCTTCGACATCGACGAGCTGCTCGCCCGCATCCGCGCCCTACTCCGCCGACACAGCAGCACAGTGCCGGTTCTGGCACTAGTGAGCGGGTCGCTCGATACGGCGAGTCGTACCGTGACGACGCGAGAGGGCGAGAACGTGACCCTCTCAGAGCGCGAGTCGCAGCTTCTCGAACGGCTCGCCCGCCGGCCGAACCAGGTGTTCGAACGGAACAGCCTGCTCGCGAGCGTGTTCCCCGACGCCGACGACCCCGGCGTGGTCGATACCTACGTGCACTACCTGCGAAAGAAGCTCGGCCGCGACAGCGTCAAGACGGTTCGCGGTATCGGGTACCGGCTCGGGCCGCTGCCGTGAGAGCGCTGCGCATGGGCGACGACCTGAGAGGCGCGTCGCTGCGGCTCACCGCACAATTCACTGCCCTCCTGTTAATCATCCTGGCGATCGTCGGCACGCTCGTCTACCTGATCGTCAGCACGAGCGTGACCGAATCGAACCAGCGGGCACTTGTCGCGGCCACTCGGCTCGACTCGCCCCAGGATGCGCCGAGCGGCACCTACCTCTCCCTGGTCGACACGCGCACCGGGGGCCAACTCATCTCCTCCGATGACCTACCGGAGGGATTGCTCGACACCGCGGCCATCCAGTCGGTAGCGGCCGGCGGCGAAGACGTGCAGGAGCAGCGCTCTGTCGACGGGCGCGACTACCTCCTCCTCACCACCTCGGCCACCGGGGACCGCAGCCACGACCGGTTCGTCCAGGTCGCGCTCGACCTGCACGAGAGCTCCGAAGAGCTGGGCCGGCTCGCGACCGCGCTGATCGCTGGCGGGCTCGTCGCGGCCATGCTCGCCTTCGCCACCGCCTACCTGATGGCCCGCCGCGCCATCAGCCCCCTGGCCGAGGCGCTCGCCCTGCAGCGCCGCTTCGTCGCCGACGCCAGCCACGAACTCCGCACACCACTGACCCTGTTGAGCACGCGGGCGCAATTATTGAAACGCCGAGGCGGCGATGAGCTCCCCGCAGACGTCACCGCCTCCGTCGACGAGATCGTCACCGATACCCGGACGCTCACCGAGATTCTCGAAGACCTCCTGATCGCCGCCGACCCGCGAACCGTGGTCGAACCGACCCCGGTTGACCTCGTGACTGTCGCCGAGAATGCGGTCGGGCTTCTCCGCGACGACGCAGGACGGCGTGGCATCTCCCTCGCCCGCGCGGGCGACCCGGAACCCATCATCATCCCCGGGTCGCGCGCCGCTCTGCTGCGCCTGGTGATCGCCCTGTCGACCAACGCGCTTGACCACGCCCGCACCGCGGTGACGGTCACCGTCTCGGCGTCGAACGGGAATGCAATCGTACGCGTGACGGACGACGGGCCGGGATTCTCATCAGAGGTCGCGTCGACAGCCTTTGACCGCTTCGTCAGCAGCCGGAACGTCGACAGCACCACACGCCACTACGGACTCGGATTGGCAATAGTCGCGGAAATCGTCCAGCGCCACCGCGGTACAGTCACTATCGAACAACCGAGCACCGGCGCATCCGTAACGTGCATATTCCCGCTCGGACCGGCATAGCTGCACTCCGCTATCGGATGACGACACTATGTCCCTTCAGACATCCCGGATCGAAACCTGAATCTGACCGGAGAACGAAAAGGGCGGCATGACGGCCGACCATATTTCTGAGCAGCAAAGGCGTAGGACCGTTGTCCCGTATTTCACGATGCTTTTTGTCGATCCGACCGCCCGTAAGACGGTGGTCATACGGGCATCAACGGAGCTGGGCAGAACCAAGTGCCCGTTGAAGGATCGTCTTGCGGGCACCCGCATGGCACTCCTCGAGCGTTCCGGTGTCTCATAACCTAAGTGCCTCGAAACCCATGGGATGCGAGACTGTCTCGCGACCGACCACGCCAATGAGCGATCACAGAACACCGCCATTTACCGATCAACTCCACAGGCTGTGCCAGAACTGCGTTTCGGCGGACGGTTTCGGTCGTCTCGGTTCCGGCATGACGAAGCGGCTCAGGTGTAAGACGCGCCGGCATGCTCAGCGACGCACGGCGGCCACCCACCAGACGCCACCCTGCTGAGCCGCACTACTCTCGGGGCATGACTGAATCCGGCATGCCCATCATCAACACCTTCACCTATCGCGACTTCGCTGCTCTCAGTGCGACCGTGACGCACCTGTCCCCGATCGACGGGAACTCTGGGCACTCCTCGATCCGCTTTGACGTCGAAGCCGGATCGATCTGGCTTGGCACTGAGGATCGTGACAGCGACTCGCAGCGAGACTTCACCATCCAACTCCAGGGGAGCAGCGAGCACCATCAGCTCGCCAAAGCGTTCCGCGAGATTGCGGAACAGCTGGACGCCGCACCCGAGCGCGGAGAGGGCTGATCGCGTGGGCAAGGCCAGCAGGATCAAACGCGAGCGCAGCAACATCGTCTCGGTCACTCACGAACCCGAAGTGCCGAAGAACTGGCCCGACGGGCACGTAGACGTGGATCTCACCGGCATTGAAGACGATGAGTGCCTTGTCGTGACGATCCACGGGGTACGGCACTACCTGCACACCACGACGGCTCACGAACTCAGCAAGAAGCTGACCTCGCGTATCCAGGAGTGGGACCGCGGAGCCAAAGCACTCGGTGCGCCTGGCGTACTCGACGCCGACTAGCTGACGCGAAGAGCGACCGGACGGACGACAAATGATCGATCCAGGTTCAGCCGGGGGACCGGTGGGGGCGGGATGCCTCACAATTGGGCTGTGGAGCCAGAGCATGACGCACAGGACGACGCGCAGATCCTGAAGACGATACCGCCGGCGGCAAGGCCGTCCTGGTGGAAGCGTCGCACTTACGGGCAGCGTGTCGCGGTCGGCGTCGTGTCCTACGTGCTCGTCGCGATCCCTGTCGTCCTCTATGCTCCCGGTGCCCTGCTGAACAACTGGGTGCCGGGGCAGACCCCAGAGGAGCAGGGGAAACTCCTGGGTGCCGCGGGTAACCTCGTGCTCCTCGCGCTTGGTGGGGTGATTGCGGTGGTGACCGTTGGGCTCAGCCTCTCCCGGCACCGCCAGGAAATCGACGCGGCCGAGCGCGATCGTCAACGCCTCCTCGATGATCAGAAGCGCGAGCAGGCACGACTCAGCGAAGTCGATCGCCAGCGACGTATCGAGACCGAAAGGGTGTTGCGGGAGCGGTTCGTGACGACCGTGAAGCTCCTCAGTGACCCCGCCCCCGTGAACCGACAGGCTGCGCTGTTCGCTCTCGGTGCCCTCGCTGACGACTGGGACGCATTCGGCAACACTGACGAGGTCCAGGTGTGCATCGAGGTTCTCACCAGCTATCTCCGCGCGCCCCGCTCAGACGACATGCTCTCCCCCCTCGACGCGGAAGAGGCTCACTACCTAGAGCCGGAGGACTACTACGACGCTCAGCGCACAACGCCGCAGGAAGTTTCCGTTAAGCAGGCCGGCTACACCGTCATCCGCAACCATATCCAGTGGGAAGCCGCCCCCAACTGGCATGACCGCCCGATCAACCTCGCCCGCGCGCACATCGACTTCCACGTCGAGCTTCTGCGAGCAAGGGTCGATCTTGGCGGGGTCATCGACCTAACTGCCGCGCGGATCGCCCCGGGAGGGACCGTAGATCTTGGTGCAGTGCGGATCAGCAACCGCGGTCGCGTGTCTCTGATGGACGCGCGCATCAGCGGAGCCGGGGGCGTGGACATGACTGCAGCGGATGTCAGTAACCACGGAATGTTGACGCTGATGAACGTGACGCTCACCCGCGCGCTCGTGCTGCTCGTGAACGCCAAAATTACGAACTACGGGAGCGTGATCATCAGAAACGCGTCGATTCGCCACGGCGCGAGTGTGGATCTCAAGGGTGCGGAGATCAGCGACGGCGGGACGGTGGACCTCATGGCCTCAAAGATCAGTGCCGACAGAGGAGTGATTCTCAGAAACGCGAAGATTCGCGACGGTGGAAGCGTGAACCTCGGCGAGGCCGTGATCAGTGACGGCGGGATCGTGGATCTGTCGGCGGCGAAGATTACTCACGACGGGATCGTGGATCTCGGCGCTGCGACGATCGATGACCGCGGGCATGTGAACCTCTCAGGCGCGCTGATCAGTGATGGCGGGAGCATAAGTCTCACCGCCACGACGATCGGTGAAGGCGGATATGTGATCCGACCCAACGGCGTGCGCTCGAAGAAAGCCAAATCAGAACCGGCCTGACCTGCCCGTTTGGGGATCGGCTCATGAGGCGCCCCATATGCGCGTGGATCCGCGACAAGATCACGCTTCGACTGTGCTCTGATTGCCAAGGCGGTTCGGCAGGCGACTGTAACCCGGGTGCTCACTGAGGCCTTCGAGGTTCCAGGGCTGCGTGATGACAGTAGTTCGTCCGGATGCTTCCAGGGCTGCAGGGACGTAGATGACCCACGGAAGCCCGTCAATGGGGCGGAGCGATATCTTCATGCCGGCTGCAGTCCCGTTCGCGAGCGCGTCTCGGGCCGTAGACGCTTCATCTACAAGTACGTGGTGGCTGTAGTAGGCGATGCGGTCAATTTCGAGCCTCTCTCCGAAGAGCTGCAGCGCGAAGGAACTCTCCTGGATCACCGCTGCCTGACCGTCGCTCAGGAGCATGTCCAGGCCCGGGTCACGGGTTCCGTCGAGAGTCGCTCCATACGTACGGTTGAAGGGGTGTGCCGTTGCGTAGCCCTCGATCAGAAGCCTCATGATCCGTGCCCACAGAAGGTCGGATCTATCGGTCTGTGCGGGTAAATGGAGTGAGAGCTCGAAGTGATCTTCAAGGAAGCACAGGTCATCAATGAACGCGACGAAGCGAGGGTCATGAGGCGACATGCGGGAGGGGGCGAAGGTGAGAAGGATCGGCTTCGCCCCGTCCACGGAGAGACCAAAGATGCCCGCGCCGTCCGATCTCTCGAGGAACCTCAGTGCGCGACGAATGTCCCTGGCAGATGATCCGATAAAGCTCGTCTCGAACGTAACGCTCCCGGGCTCTTTGACGCTGGATGGAAGCATCCACCGCTGTGAGACCCCGCCTTCGAGTTTCACATCTACGGTCGTGCCGCCGTACCCAGCGGCCAACGCGGTTGTGGTCCCGCGGAGTGTCGCGCGAACGTGGTCGGACTCGTCGCGCACGTCGACACGAACGGGCAGTGGTAGGTGCGCGTCGCCTGCAGGACCTAGCTGAAGCGCGATACCCTCCAGGGTTTCGCTGAACCACTCAGGACCCACTTTCTCTAGCGACTGTATGACGCGCGCGGGTAGTTTGACGGGCTCGATCGGGCCGAATTTCAGCGCCATCTCAAACCGCTTCTTCAAGTCGTTGTCGTCCGGTGAGAATCCGAGCGTGAGATTCAGGCCAAGCGGCTCGCGCTCACCCGCATCCGCTCGCTTGGGGAAGAATGATTCGACCGGAGTTCCGTCGGGTCCAACGGAGAACGCCGCCCCCCAGTACTCGCTTCGACCGTGAAGGCGATCTGACATCCGGTTCAGCTCAGAGCGGAGATCGCCGGCTTTCACGAGCGCTGCCTCTTCCCGCTTGAATACGCTGAGGATCTCGACCTCGCGATCGATCGTGAAACGTCTCTCGATGTCGGGGTGCTTCGCCAGCAGATTATCCAGCTCAGGTGGGGTCATGAACTCGATCCGGACGGGATGCCCCTTGCGCATCTTCCGTACAGCCTGACGCTCTTTGACGGTCACCTTCCGAGGAACGACGAGCGTCCAGAGGGGCGGGGGTGGGGTCAGTTTTAGCGCCTCCAGCAAAGAACCTTGGATCTGAGACCGACGATTCACGTGGCCTCCGGAAAAACCTTCGGGAAAGTACTTGAGCTGAAAGACGTGGATCAGCTGTTCCGTCCTCCGCGCGCGCACGTCGACATCGATGCCGCCGTCACCCCCACGGCCATCGACGGCCATCGCGATCATCCCGTCGCGTGTGAACTCTCGAACAAGCAAGCTCTCGACCAGGTCGTTGAACGTGACCTCGTCAAGCTTTGGCCAGATGATCCGCCTTTGACTCATGACCACGACGATACTTCGCTGCCCGGGACATGCACGTTTGGCGATCCCCCACAGCGTCCGCCGCCCGCCTGATTGTGCTTCGGCGGGTGACTGACTCCTCGTTCCAGATGAGGCGTCCGTAGATCGTGGTGTCGATAGGTCCCAATGCGGACAGCTCATCGCTCCCAGACCCTGCCGAAAACGATCGTTTCCGGCAGCCACTCCCAGGCCGCCGGCCGACCACACGACACGCCGGCCGTGCGCTGACCGAAACCCCCTGCCGGAACCTGCCGCGCCGAAACCGTCCGCTCGACGTTTTAGGCAGGACGGGATGAAACGCGATTACCGACAAGTTTCGTGAGACAACGGGCGCTTTCGGTGCCGCATCAGTCACCCGTCTTTCCGGGGCTGCTCCGTCTCACCAGCCGACAACTTTCGTGAGATCGGACATGGCTGGTTCATAGGGGAGAGGCGCGGGCGCCACCGCGCACTCCCGCCCTCCGCCAAGCCCCGTCTCGGCATAGGCTCGGGCACGTCCCCGTACGTGCCCGCAGAGGGAGATCGAGATGAGCCGTCCCCGCACCGATGCCGGCAGCACCGCTTTCTCGATTCGGCGCGTCGCCGCGGTGGGCGGAGCGTGACCGATCAGGCCGTGGCGAGCTCCGCGCCGCACTTCACGCGTTACGTGATCGACGGTGTGGATGCCGCGGCCCCCGCCGGCGCGACGGTCATCGATGCACTGACGTTCGCCGAGGCATCCACCGAACGCATGGCGATGTTCTTCTATCCCGCCCCGACCGACGACGAGATCGAGCATCTCGCGGAGGCGTGGGAGCTGCACCCGCTGCTCGTCGAAGACCTCGTGCATGCCGGGCAGCGGCCGAAGCTCGAGCGGTACGGCGAGCTGCTCTTCTTGGTGGTGTGTTCGGCGCGCTACATCGACGAGTCGGAGGAGGTGGAGTTCTCGGAGTTCCACATCCTCGTGCGCGGTCGCGCCGTGGCGGTGCTCTGCCAAGACCACCGCTGGATCGACGGCACCGACGGCGCCGCGGTCACGGGCGAGCGCGCCACGACGCCCGACCGTCGCGAGCGCACCCTGCTCGCCGACCAGAAGCTGCTGCGCCTCGGCCCCGAAGCGGTCGTGTACCGGCTGCTCGACGCCATCGTCGACGCGTACGACCCGGTGCGGGGCCTCGGCATCGACCGCGAGCAGATCGAGCGCCAGGTATTCAGCGGCGACCCGGCCGCGGCGGCCCGCATCTACCACCTCAGCAGAGAGGCGGTCGATCTGCAGCACGCGACCGCGTCGATGAGCGACCTCGTCGAGGCGCTGCGCGCCGGTCTCGGCAAGTACGGCGTGCCCGACGACCTGCGGGTGTACCTGCAAGACGTCGCCGACCACCTCTCGCGGGTCACCGTGCGCGCGGCCGAACTGCGCGAGGCGCTCACGCAGATCCTCACCGTCAACGCGACCCTCGTCGCGCAGCGCCAGAACGAAGACATGAAGAAGATCTCGGGGTGGGCGGCGATCCTGTTCGCCCCGACCCTGATCGCCGCGATCTACGGCATGAACTTCGACGTCATGCCGAGCTGCACTGGGCGTTCGGCTACCCCGTGGCGGTCGCGCTGATGGTCGCGTTCGCGGCGGCGCTCTACCTCATCTTCAAACGCGCGAAGTGGATGTGACGCGCGCCGCGTCAGCACAGGCGAAAGGCCCCCGTCGACGAATCGACGGGGGCCTTCCGTATATGGGGGAGTGACTTACTTGAAGGCATCCTTCACGTCTTCGGCGGCCTTCTTGACGTCGGCCTCGACCTGCTGGGCCTGGCCCTCGGCCTCGAGCTTCTCGTTGCCGGTCACCTTGCCGAAGCCTTCCTTGGCCTTGCCGCCGAGGTCTTCTGCCGCGTTCTTGATCTTGTCGTCGAGTCCCATGGGGATCCCCTCTCTGTCGCGAATACCTCGAACGTACGTCGCGGCAGGCTCTGCAGACAGGGGGTTGACGGCGGGCCGGCGAAGGCTTAGACGTCGGTCTCAGCGGGGCCGCAGAAGCCGCGACGGATGCCGCGCGGTCGCGCGCGACCGCATCGCCGAGCACCTGCGCCCCGCTCGTGAGCAGTGCCTTCCGCCACGGCAGCACGCCTTCGATCTCGATCTGGATCGACATCGACAGCACGCTGCGGATCAGCACGATGAGCCCGAGGATCAGCGCGTCTTCGATCGAGGGCTTCGAAGTGATCGTACGGATGAGATCTGCCGCGACGAGGATCTCGAGTCCCAGCAGAATGGCCGAAGACCACCGCGATCACGGTGAAGAACGACTCGACCGTCTCTACCAAGGGTCGCCGCCGGCGAAGAAAGTGGGCGTGGCATCCATCGACGGATGCCACGCCCACAATCTAGCGCGTCTGACGCGGCGAGCCGATCAGTACCAGCCGCTCGATTCGGAGTGCGCCCAGGCGCCGCACGGGTTGCTGTAGCGGCCCGAGATGTAGCCGAGGCCCCACGCGATCTGCGTCGCGGGGTTGGTCTCCCAGTCGGCGCCGGCCGAGGCCATCTTGCTGCCGGGGAGGGCCTGCGGAATGCCGTAGGCGCCGCTCGAGTTGGCGGCGTTCACGCGCCAGCCCGACTCGCGGTTCCACAGCGACACGAGGCACGCGAACTGGTCGTCGCCCCAGCCGTAGTTGGCGGCCATCATCGTGCGGGCGATGCCCTGCGCCGACGCGGGGTCGACGTTGACGTCGACCGAGGGCACCGACACCGACGACGAAGACGAAGACGACGAGCTCGTCTCGGCTGCGGCTGCGGCTGCGGCGGCGGCCGCAGCGGCTGCGGCGTCTGCAGCGGCTTTGGCGGCGGCGGCTTCGGCAGCGGCCTGCGCGGCGGCGGCCTCAGCGGCAGCCTTGGTGGCGGCCTCTTCTTCGGCCTTCTTGGCGATCGCGGCGTCGAGCTTGCCGCGCAGGGTCGCCGTCTGCACGCGCACCGACTGGATCTCGGCGGTCGTGTCGGTCGTGAGCGCCGGGATCAGCAGCGTCGGCATGAGGTCGAGGTCGCCGAGCTTGTCGATGTAGGTGCTCAGGGCGCGAGTGTCGACGACGGTGCTGGAGGCATTCACCGTCAGCCCCGACGAGGCGATGTCGTCGGCGACGTTGCGCGCTTCGGCGACGGCGTTGCGTGCGTCGACGAGCGCCGAGGCACCCTTTTCGGTCATCGCACTGAGCGGAGCGGAGATGCGCTCGGAGTGATCGGCGGCGGCCGCAGCCGTCGTGTCGCTGTTCGGGGGCAGCGCTGCGCCGGTGGTGGCGAGCATGCCGGCGACGAGGCCTGCGCAGACGAGAACGGGCGTGGCGGAGCGGAGACTGAAGCGGGGCATAGAAGTACTTCCGGTGAATCAGCACCGCGGTGGCAGAAAGCAACCGGCGGCGTGCGTCCTCGGGTGGGCGCGAAGGTCACAGGTTTGCAACACTTTCTGGACATCCCGGGTGTGGTTCCTGGATGAAGCCTGTACGCGGGTGCGCGGCGCGACCTCTCGAAAAGGGGTGGGTTATGTCCGGCACGGCCCCTATCAGTGGGCCCCTGAGCCGGTATAGAGTCGCGCACGAAAGTGACTTTGGCCGAGGACAGGGAGCACCGACCATGGCATATGAACCCGCGAAAGAGATCGTCGATGCGGTCGGTGGTCCCGGCAACATCGAGAGCCTCACGCACTGCGCGACGCGATTGCGATTCCAACTGAAAGACGGCGACAAAGCCGACAAAGACACGGCTGAGAAGATCCCCGGCGTGCTCGGAGCGGTGCCGCAGTCGGGCGACCGCTTCCAGGTGGTCATCGGGGGCGGCGTGCAGAACGTCTACAACGAGATCATGGCGCTGCCCGCGATGGCGGGCGTCGGCACGGGCGGCGGCGCGGCCGCGTCCGGCGGTGGCGGCGCGGGCGAGAGCGACGCCGACATCAAGGCGCGCGAGCGCGCCAAGGGGCCGCGCGGCACGAACGCGTGGCTCGACACCCTGTTCGAGTTCCTCTCCGACTCCTTCCGCCCGATCCTGGGCGCGCTCCTCGGGGCATCCCTGTTCATCACCTTCATGGCGCTCATGGCGACGCTCGATGTGATCCCGGCCTGGAACTCGCCGGGCGTCACCCTGCCGCCGTCGTGGCAGTTCGTGAACCTGATGTGGCAGTGCGTGTTCGTCTTCTTGCCGCTCATGGTCGCCTACAACGCCTCGCAGAAGATCGGCGCCGACCCGTGGGTGGGCTTCGCGATCATGGCGGTCATGATGCTGCCGGCCTTCACCGACCTCGGCCAGAACGACGCGGCCACCCAGTCCGAGTTCCTCGGGTCGAAGATCACGACGATCCCCATCTTCGGGGTGCCGCTGACGATCTTCGACTACAGCTCGCAGGTGTTCCCGCCGCTGCTCATGGCGGCCGTGCTCGGCCTCGTCTACAAGGGGCTGAAGAAGATCATCCCCGAGAACATCCAGCTGATCTTCGTGCCGTTCCTCGCGATGCTCATCATGATCCCGCTGACGGCCTTCCTCATCGGCCCGATCGGCGTCTACGCGGGCGCGGCGCTGGCCAACCTGCTGAGCTCCATCAACACGTTCTCTCCGTTCATCTTCGCGATCGTCATTCCGCTGGCGTACCCGTTCATGGTGCCGCTGGGCCTGCACTGGCCGATCAACGCGATCATGCTGCTGAACATCCAGACCCTCGGCTACGACTTCATCCAGGGCCCGATGGGTGCGTGGAACTTCGCCTGCTTCGGCGCGACCGCCGGTGTGCTCGTGCTCGCGTGGCGTGAGAAGGACAAGCAGATGCGCCAGACCGCGACGGGTGCGCTCGCCGCCGGCCTGCTCGGCGGTATCTCGGAGCCCTCGCTCTACGGCATCCATCTGCGCTACAAGCGCATCTATCCACGCATGCTCGTCGGATGCCTCACCGGTGGCCTCATCATCGGTATCGGCTCGCTCGTGCTGGGCCTGAAGAACGGCATCACGACCCAGGCGTTCGTGTTCACCTCGCTGCTGACGATTCCGGCCTTCGACCCGATCGGGCTGTACCTGATCGCCGTCGCCGGCGCCTTCATCGTCGCGATGGTGCTCGTGATCGTGTCGGGCTACAAGAACCCGGCCGATGCGGCACCGGCGCTGGCCGGAGCGGTCGCGGCCGACGACGCGCGCATCGTCGGCGGGGCCGCTGACGAGGCCGCGGCGGTGAAGAGCGTCGCCGGTGGTGACGAACTGCTGCCCGGAGCGGGCGCGGGGGCCGTCGCGGGCGCGGCGGCGGGTTCGGCGACCGCACTCGCGACCAAGGGTGAGGGCGCGGCGACCGATGTCGGCGCGCTCGTGCAGCTCGCGTCGCCGCTCGACGGCACCGCCGTGGGGCTCGACGCGGTGCCCGACCCGGTCTTCGCCGGCGGCGTGATGGGCCCGGGCGTCGCGATCGAGCCGACCGGTGACACGGTGTACTCGCCCGGCGCGGGCACCGTCGTCGCCGCGCAGCCCACCGGTCACGCGTTCGGTCTGCAGCTCGACAATGGGGTGGAGGTGCTGATCCACGTCGGCATCGACACCGTCAACCTGAAGGGCGAAGGCTTCGACGTCAAGGTGAAGAACGGTGACCGCGTCAAAACCGGAACCCCGCTCGTCACCTTCGACCGCGCCGTGATCGAGAAGGCGGGCTACCCGCTGATCACCCCGGTGATCGTGCTGAACGGCGACTCGTTCGACACGGTCGACCCGGTGAAGCTCGGCCCCGTCTCGCACGGTGAGCCGCTGCTCGACATCCAGAAGAAGGCCTGACCCGCACAGACGAGCAGAGGCCGGTGACCCGCGTGGTCGCCGGCCTCCCTTGTGCGCGGGGGCCGGGCGCGTGCGCCGGTCGAGGGCGGCGCGCGTACGGTATTCAGTCTCTGCGCGAGAGGATTGGGCGCGGGCAACCGCAATTGCGGGGCGCGGGCGGCGTGGGACGGGTGCGCGGACTGAATACCGAACGCGGACTGGGTGAGACTGTCGTCCGGGCGTGAGCCCCTACGTGCGGGTTCTCAGGCCTCGGCGGTGCGGAGCGCGGTCACGGCGTCCCAGACGGTCGCGGCGACCGCGCGCTTGGTGCCCGAGGCCTCGGCGACGACCTCGCCCGCGGCGTCGAGCACGAGCACCGCGTTCTCGGCGCTCTCGAAGCCCTGATCCCAGTCGACGCGGTTGACGACGAGCAGGTCGGCGCCCTTGCGTGCGGCCTTGCGGCGGCCGCGCTCGATCAGTTCGGCCTCGGTCGCGGCGGTCTCGGCGGCGAAGCCGACGATGGTCTGCCCCGGCCGCCGCGCGGCGACGAGCGCCGCGAGGATGTCGGGGTTCGTGGTCAGCTCGAGCCGCGGCACGCCGTCTTCTTTGCGCAGCTTCGTGTGCGAGACCTCGGCGACCCGATAGTCGGCGACCGCCGCGGCCATCGCCACGACATCCGCGCGCGCCGCGGCCCGTGTCATCTCGTCACCGAGTTCGGTGGCCGTCGACACCCGCACGATGTGCACGCGGGGGTGGGTGGATGCCTCGGCGAGCACTCCGTCGTCGACGTGCGCGGCGACGAGGGTCACTTCGCCGCCGCGGGCTGCGGCCGCGAGGGCGAGCGCGGTGCCCTGCCGTCCGCTGGAGCGGTTGCCGAGATAGCGCACGGGGTCGATCGGTTCGCGCGTGCCGCCCGTCGAGACGACGACGCTCAGCCCGGCGAGGTCGGCGGTCGCGGACGCCTGCAGTGCCGTGGCATCCGGCGCCGTGGCATCCATGATCCGGAGCGCGGCCTCGGCGATCTGATCCGGCTCGACCATGCGGCCGGGGCCGCTGTCGCCGCCGGTGAGCGGCCCGTCGGCGGGGCCGACCACGTGCACGCCGCGCGCGCGGAGGGTCGTGATGTTGGCCTGCGTCGCCGCGTGCTCCCACATCGCCGTGTGCATGGCGGGGGCCACGACGACGGGCGCCGTGGTCGCGAGCAGGGTGACCCCGAGCAGCGAATCGGCGAGGCCGGCGGCCATCTTGGCCAGGGTGTTGGCCGTCGCCGGTGCGATGACCACGAGGTCGGCCGAGGTGCCGAGGGCGACGTGGCGCACCTGCGCGACGTCGTCGTGCACGCTCGTCGTGACAGGATTTCTCGAGACGGCCTCCCACGTGGCCGTGCCGACGAAGCGCAGCGCGTCTTCGGTGGGAACAACGTGCACCTCGTGGCCGTTCGTCACGAGGGTACGCACCAGCTGCACCGTCTTGTACGCGGCGATGCCGCCCGTCACACCCACGACAACGAACATGGTCCGATCCTCCCACGCACTGCGAGGGTCGGGCGGAGAGGTCACGAGCACCGTGTGCACCGTCATCGTCCACGTGCCGAGCGAGCCGGGAGCGCCGATCCGGCTGCTCGCCGTGCGCGACGAAGATCCCGCCCGGGCGTGGGACCCGCTCGGCCCCTGGTGGCCGGAGCTTCCCAGCGTCTCGGGGGTGCGCGACCGGCGTGCCGGCGGGGCGTGGCTCGCCGCCGATGCGGATGCGGGGCGGGTCGCCGTGATCCTGAACCGTGCCGATGTGGCGACCGACGAGGCCGAGCCGCTGCCCTCGCGCGGTCGGATCGTGCTCGATGCCGTCGCGGGCACCCCGCTCGCCGACCCGCCCGGAACGCACGGCTTCAACCTCGTCGAGGTCACGCCCGGCGAGGCATCCGTCACCATGTGGGACGGGCAGTCGCTGCGGCGCGTGGTGCTCGCCCCCGGCACGCACATGATCGCCCACGACGACGTCGACGACGCGGCCACCGCCCGCATCGCCGCGTGGCGCGACGACTTCGCCGCGCCGCTCGTGCCGGATGACCCCGACGCCGCCACCGACGACGGCTGGCGCGAACAGTGGCTCGACACCCTCGAGCGCACGAGCGCGGTGGGCGCCACAGACGACCGCGCGATCGTGCGCGACAACCGTCCGTTCGGCTATCCGACGCTGTCGCTGCTCGTCTGCACGGCGTCGGTCGCGCCCGGCGCCGTCGACGTGCGCTACGGCGAGTTCGACGAGCCCGGCGCCTGGAACCGCCCCGTGCTGCGCTGAGCCGCCCCGGCCGGCCCCAACCCGCCACGCCGCGCCGCGGTGTCGGCGGTCGCTGGTAGCTTCGCGAGCGTGAGCGCAGAAGAGGCGGGTGGTGCCGGTGAGCCCGAGGTGGTGTTCTTCGCGGATGCCGCGGCGTTCCGCTCCTGGCTCGAGCAGCACCACGAACACGCCGCCGAGCTGTGGGTGGAGCGACGTCCGAAGGCGCACCCGCAGCAGGGGCTGACGTGGGAAGGCGCGGTCGTCGAAGCGCTGTGCTTCGGATGGATCGACTCGACGAGCCGGCGGATCGGCGACGTGCGCGCACAGCGCTTCAGCCCCCGCAAGGCGTCGTCGAACTGGAGCGCGATCAACATCGCGCACGTCGAGCGCCTCACCGCGGCCGGGCTGATGCACCGCGCCGGGCTCGACGCCTACGCACGGCGCTCGCCCGAGCGGAGCGCCGTGTACTCGTACGAGACGCGCGACGAGCTCGACGGCGGCGAACTCGCAGCGATCGCGGCCGTTCCCGCGGCGCAGGCGTTCTGGAGCGTGGCGACGCCCGGTTATCAGCGCCTCTGCGCGAACTGGCTGCACGCGGCCAAGCGCGCGCAGACCCGCACCGACCGCCTGGCCGCCCTCGTCGCGCACTGCGCGGCGGGCGAACTCATCCCCTCGCAGCGCTACGGCGTCGTGCCCGCCTGGGCGGCCCGCGCCGCCGTGGCGGCCGCCGCAGCGCGTTAGTGCGGCAGCACTTCGCGCAGGGCGGCGAGGTAGGCGTCGCCGTCGAAATCGGGCATGACCGCCTGCTGCAGGATGTAGCCGGGCGCTGTCGAGAGGATCACCGGGGTCACCCGATGCGCCCACTCGTCGGGATCGCCGTCGATGCGATCAGGGTGCGCATGGGCCCAGTCGGCGACGGCGTCGTGGATCGTCGACCGCAGCTGGGCGAACACGCCGTTCACGAGCACCAGGATGTCGGGCTGCACGACGGCTTCGCCCCACAGCTGCGGCAGGATCGGCCCGATGGCCTCGGAGCGGATGCCCGTGATGAGGGTCGTCATGATCTCGGCGGGGGAGAGCGGTCCTTCGCGGCGGGCCATTTCGAGGTCGAGGCGTCGCGAGTCGAGGATGCGGGTCGCCGCGGCGACGAAGATCTCGTCGCGCCCGCCGGGGAAGTTGCCGTAGATCGCGCCCGCTGAGAGGCCCGACGCGGCGACGAGGTCGGCGATCGAGGTGTGACCGTAGCCGCGCGTGAGAAAGCAGCCGATCGCGACCTCGATGATCTCGTCGCGTCGCGCCTGGCGGTACTCGTCGGTGACCTTCGGCATCCGTGCCCTTTCGTCGCCCCCTCTTGGCGATCCTACGAGAACCGAGTATAAAGAACGAGCATTCGTTTTTTATACAGTCGGTTTCGTACGTGCTGTCACCACTTCACGAGGAGTCTTCGTGTCCACATCATCTTCCGCACCCGTGCACACCCCGCACACGCCGATCGGCCGGGTGCTCGCCATCGCCGTGGCCCTCGCCGTGGTCGTCGGCGTCGGCGTCGTCGTGCTCGCGTTCGCCTGGCCGAGCGTCACCGCCGAGCCGCACAACCTTCCCGTCGCCGTCGCGGGCCCCGAGCAGTCCGTGACCGCTCTCGAAGACGCCGTGCAGGCCAAGCAGCCCGACGTTCTCGCCTTCCAGACCGTCGATGACCGAGACGCCGCGGTCACCGCGATCGAGAAGCGCGAGGTCTACGGCGCGATCATCCTCGGCGCGGCGCCGGGCGTCGCGCCCGAGGTGCTCACCTCGTCGGCGGCGAACCTCGCCGTCAGCCAGCTGCTGACCGGGCTCGGCGGCACCCTCGAGGCCCAGATCAACGCACAGGCCGCCGCCGCGGCGGCCGCCGCCGGGGCGCCCGCGCCCGCGCACATCACGGTCGCCGTCACCGACGTCGTGCCGCTCGCGTCGACCGACCCGCGCGGTACGGGCCTGACGGCGGCGATGTTCCCGCTCGTCATGGGTGGGATGATCGGCGGCATCGCGATCTCGATCGCCGTCATCGGGGCGCTTCGCCGCGTGCTCGCGGTCGTCGTCTACTCCGCCGTGGGCGGGGTGCTTCTCACCGGCATTCTCGCCGGCTGGTTCGGCGTGCTGCAGGGCGACTTCTGGACCCAGGCCGCCGTCATCGCGCTCGCCCTCGCCGCGATCGCCGCACCGATCACGGGTGTCGTCGCGCTCATCGGCCGCGCGGGCATCGCGGTCGGGCCGATCGTCATGATGCTCTTCGCCAACCCGATCTCGGGCGCTGCGATGCCGCGCGAATTCCTGCCGGGCGTCTGGGGGCAGGTCGGTCAGTGGTTCCCGCCGGGGGCGGCGGCGAACCTGCTGCGCGACGTGTCGTACTTTCCGCAGGCGGATGCCTCGTTCTCGTGGCTCGTCCTGGCCGGCTGGACCGTCGGCGGTCTGCTGCTGTCGGTGATCGGCCACTTCCGCACGGCGGGCGGCGCCGAGCCCGACGAGCTCGCCGCCCACGAAGACGACCCCGTGTCGGCGACCGCCTGAGCCCGCCCCGTCCCGCGAGACGGCATGCAGCGCGCCACGCCGACGTGCGTCCGGCGCGCTGCATGCCGTATCGCGGGGGAGACGGGGCGCGGGCGCCGCGGCCGGCGCCCGAGCGCAGCCCTCAGGCCCGGTGGGACTTGTAGTAGTCGAGCAGGGCGCGGGTCGAGGCATCCTGCGAGTCGTAGGCGGCGGTGTCGCCCTCGA
Organism: Microbacterium paulum; assembly: GCF_015707995.1. GTDB lineage: Bacteria > Actinomycetota > Actinomycetes > Actinomycetales > Microbacteriaceae > Microbacterium > Microbacterium paulum. Next base: position 13,627 of record NZ_JAAGRY010000017.1, on the reverse strand, counting down.
CGGCGGGGGCGATCTGCAGGGCGAGCTGCTTGCCGAGCTCGACGCCCCACTGGTCGAACGAGTTGATGCCCCAGATCACGCCCTGCGTGAAGGTGATGTGCTCGTACAGCGCGATCAGCTCGCCGAGCACCCGCGGGGTGAGCGCGGGCGCGAAGATCGACGTGGTCGGGCGGTTGCCGGGGAAGGTCCGCGCCGCCACGAGCGCCCCGGTCGTGCCCTCGGCCTCGACCTCTTCGGCGGTCTTGCCGAACGCGAGCGCCTTCGTCTGCGCGAGGAAGTTCGCGATGAACAGCCCGTGCACGTCGCGGCCGTCGTCCTCGAGCGCGTACGCCGGGTTTGCGAACGCGATGAAGTCGGCGGGGATCAGGCGCGTGCCCTGGTGGAGCAGCTGGTAGAAGGCGTGCTGACCGTTCGTGCCGGGCTCGCCCCAGAAGATCTCGCCCGTCTCGGTGGTGACCGGCGATCCGTCCCACCGCACGCGCTTGCCGTTCGATTCCATCGTCAGCTGCTGCAGGTAGGCCGCGAACCGGCTGAGCTGCTGCGCGTAGGGCAGCACGGCGTGCGACTGCGCCCCGAGGAAGTTCGTGTACCAGACGTTCAGCAGCCCCATGAGGACGGGCACGTTCGAGGCGAGCGGGGTGGATGCCATGTGCTCGTCGACCGTGTGGAACCCGGCCAGCAGCTCGCGGAAGTTCTTCGGCCCGAACTTGAGTACGAGCGAGAGCCCGATCGCCGAGCAGACCGAGTACCGGCCTCCCACCCAGTCCCAGAAGCCGAACGCGTTCGCGGGGTCGATGCCGAACGCCTCGACCTTGTCGAGCGCTGTCGAGACGGCGACGAAGTGGTGCGCCACGGCGTCCTCCTTCGAGCCGGTCCCCGAGCCTGTCGGGCCGATCGCGCCCGCCTTCTCGAGCCCCGCCCACAGCCAGTCGCGCGCGAGGCGCGCGTTGGTGAGCGTCTCGAGCGTCGTGAACGTCTTGGATGCCACGATGAACAGGGTCGTCTCGGGGTCGAGGCCCTTGGTCTTGTGGGCGAGGTCGAACGGGTCGATGTTCGAGACGAAGCGCGCCTCGATCTCGCCGCCGAACGGCTCGAGAGCGGCCGAGATCATCGCGGGGCCGAGGTCGGAGCCGCCGATCCCGATGTTCACGACCGTCTTCACGGGCTTGCCCGTCACGCCCGTCCACTCGCCCGAGCGCACCCGGTCGGCGAACGCCGACATGGCATCCAGCACCTGCTGCACGTCGCGGTCGACCTGCTGACCGTCGACGACGAGCGGGGGCTCGGAGCCAGGCGGTCGGCGAAGCGCCGTGTGCAGCACCGGACGGTCTTCGGTCGTGTTGATGTGCTCTCCGCGCAGCATCGCGGCGAAGCGCTCGGCCACTCCGGTCTGTTCGGCCAGGCGCACGAGGGCTCCGACGATCTCGTCGTCGACGAGATTCTTCGAGAGGTCGACGTGCAGGTCGGCGAGCTCGAAGCTCAGGCGCTCGACGCGCCCCGGGTCGTCGGCGAACCAGCCGCGCAGATCGGGCTTCAGATCGGCGGCGAGAGCGGTGAGCTCGGTCCAGGCGGGAGTGGCGGTGGGATCGATCGGCGTGGTCACGCATCCACGCTAGCGCTCCCGTGACTCACCCGGCAGGGGCGGCGCACACGCGGCGCCCGCGGCATGCGCGGCGTTCGCTACGTGGAGGGAGATCCTGGCACGGGAGGGGCCGGTCGGTGTCTTCGGCCGACCGGCCCTGCATCCCGTTGCACCAAAAGGAATCGCAGATGAGGATTTCTGCTGCGCCACCGGCTCGGGGGAGAGGAGCGGCGTTGCATCGACTGTATAACGACGAGGTAACGGTCGCGCGCGGATCGGCCGAACCCATACCGCGTGCATAGCGCTCGGTCAGGAACCGGTCGTCCGGATCGCCCGGGCCGCTCGGGTCCCCCGGCCGGCCGCGGCTGAAAGGATGGTCTCGTGAGCGCACCCGACATCCGCCTGATCGCCGTCGACATGGACGGCACGCTGCTGCGGCCCGACGGGTCGATCCCCGAGGGGCTGTGGCCGCTGCTGGATCGTCTGGCCGAACGCGGCATCGCCTTCGCCCCCGCGAGCGGCCGCCAGCTTGCCACCCTGCAGCGCATGTTCGCCGGCGTTCCGGGCGATCTCGACTACATCGCCGAGAACGGCGCGTACGTGGTGCGCGGTGACGAAGAGGTCAGTTCGGATGCCCTGGATTCGGGCCTCGTGGCATCCGTCGTCGAGCGCCTGTGCGCACACGTCGCGGCGGGCGACCTCAACGCCGCGCTCGTCGTCTGCGGCAAGCGCTCGGCCTACATCGAGTCGGCTGACCCCGCGTTTCTCACCGAGGTCGAGAAGTACTACGCGAAGCTCGAGAGCGTGCCGGATCTGCTGGCCGTCGACGACCAGGTGCTGAAGCTCGCGATCTACGACTTCGACGGCGGCGAGGCGCACTCCGCCGTCGCGTTCGCCGATCTGGGCGGGACGCACCAGGTCGTCGTGTCTGGTCTGCACTGGGTCGACATCATGAACGCCACCGTCAATAAGGGTGTCGCCCTGCGGAACCTCCAGGCGGCGCTCGGTGTCACCCCCGCGCAGACCGCCGCCTTCGGCGACTACCTGAACGACCTCGAACTGCTGCAGGGCGCCGACTGGTCGTACGCCATGGCCGACGCGCACCCCGACGTCGTCGCCGTCGCCCGGCACCGCGCCCCGTCGAACGCCGATGACGGCGTGATCTCGGTCATCGAGGGGCTGCTCGACGACTGATCGGCCCCGGTCGCGCTCCGGGCCGGATCTCGCTGCGCTGCTCCGTGGCTTCGGGAGAAGTGGTGGCACGTGCAGGGGAAATGGGCGCCTTGGGGGCCCGCGCGCGCAAGAAAGCCGCGTTTCCCCTGCGGATGCCCCCGCTCGACCTCGGCACCCCGCCCGGCACCCCGCCCCGGCCGCGATGCCCCGGTCCCTTTTTCGGGGCGTAGCGTGGATGCCATGGTCACGATTCCCACGGTCACCCTGAACGACGGCGCCACGTTCCCCGAACTCGGGCTCGGCACCTACAACCTGCGCGGCGACGACGGCACCGCCGCGATCGTCTCGGCGATCGAGAACGGCTACCGCCTCCTCGACACCGCGGTCAACTACGAGAACGAGACCGAGGTGGGCGAGGCGGTGCGACGCAGCGGCATCCGCGACGAGCTCGTCATCACGACGAAGGTGCCCGGCCGTGAGCACGGCTACAAAGAGACGATCCAGTCGGCGCACGGCTCGCTCGAGCGGCTGGGTCTCGACCGGATCGACCTGTACCTCATCCACTGGCCGAACCCGAGCGTGAACCGCTACGTCGAGACGTTCCAGGCGATGATCGACCTGCGCGCAGAGGGCCTCGTGACGAGCGTCGGGGTCTCGAACTTCACCGAGGCGATGCTCACCCGCCTCATCGACGAGACGGGAGTCACCCCCGCCGTCAACCAGGTCGAGCTGCACCCCTACTTTCCGCAAGACGCGCTGCGCGCGTTCCATGCCGCGCACGGCATCCGCACCGAGAGCTGGAGCCCGCTCGCCCGGCGCAGCGAGCTGCTCACCGAGCAGGTCATCGCCGACGTGGCATCCGCGCACGGCGTCACGCCGACCCAGGCCGTGCTCCGCTGGCACACGCAGCTCGGCTCGACACCGATCCCGAAGTCGGCGACCCCGGCGCGGCAGGTCGAGAACGCCGACGTGTTCGGGTTCACGCTGACGGATGCCGAGGTCACGGCGATCTCGGCGCTCGAGCGCGGCCGGCTGTGGGACGGCGACCCCGACACGCACGAAGAGATGTAACCGCCCGGCGACTACGCCTTGCGACTCGCCGCAGCCGCCCACCGACGCCCTACGCGGGCGAGCAGCCGGTCGAGTCCGTAGTACCCGTAGCCGACGCCGACGAGCGCCACGGTGAGCCCCACGATCCAGGCGATGACTCCGCCGACGCCGTGCACCGAGGCATCCATGAACGGGTACGGCACGGTGTTGGCGTCGAAACGCCCGCCGCGCTGTAGATGAAGGCGAACGCGAGATACGAGTAGGGGATCAGCGCCCACAGCAGCGGGTCGTACGGCTTGATCTCGCCCTTCGGGATGAACAGCAGCCAGTCGACGATCACGAGCACCGGCGTGACGATGTGCACGAGATTGTCGGTGAGGGTGAACGGCTGGTACGCGCCCGGCTGCGTGAACAGCGCCGGCGCGAGCACGAACAGGTAGATCAGCATGGTCACGGTGATCGCTTCCATGACCGCCGCCTCACCGCGTGCCGGCGGGGTCGAGTAGCCGTACCAGCCCTTCGCCTCGGCGTCGCGCACCGTCACGATCGCCGACCACACCATCCACACGAGGCAGAGCACGTTGCTCAGCACCGTGTAGTACAGGAACGACGACCAGGTGGGGGTGGCGCTCCAGAGTCCTGCCACGCGCGCGATGCCGAGCAGGATGAGGAAGGATGCCAGGGCGCGGTAGGCGAACGCCAGCGTGCGATGGTGCAGGGCCATGCGTCACATCGTAGGGGCGGGGCCGCGCTCGTCGGGTCGGGCCTGCGGGTCGGGCCTGCGGGCCGGATCTGCGGCGGGACCGGCGAGGATGGGAGGGTGGAAAAGCCCGAGGCATTCATCGACCGCACGCTGCGCGCCGAGGCGTCGGAGTGGCGCACGTGGGCGGACGGCGACGCGTCGGTCGGTGGGCTGCGGGTGTACGGGGCGTCGGTGGGCGCCGTTCGCGGTGTGGTCCGCGATGCGCTGCGGCGGTACCGCGGCATGACGCACGACGAGACCGTGGCGCTCGCGTCGCAGCTGTGGCGCACGCCGGTGTTCGAGCGCCGGCTCGCGGCGGTGGTCCTGCTGCAGAGCCGCGTCGAGACGCTGACCGGCAACGACCTCACCCGCATCGAGGGCTTCTTGCGCGAAGCGGGCGTTCCCGCGCTGATCGAACCGCTCACCGTCGACGTCGTGCGCCCGCTCCTCGCACGACTCACCGGGGCCGAGGCCGAGCGTGCGGAGCGCATCGTGGCGCGCTGGGCGCACGCGGATGCCGCGGGCCTGCGCTCCGCGGCCGCACTGCTCTCTGAGAGACGGCTCCGCTGAGGATCTCCGCCGTCCGCTCCGCAGCGCTGGTGTCGCCCGCAGTCGCTGCCCGACAGCCCCGGTCAGCTGCGCTGGCTCTGCATCCGCGCCGGCGGCGGACAGATCGCGCACATGCCGAACGACTCGCAGCGCGACGCCGACCGCCCCGCGCCCTGGTGACCGGGCGGCCTTAGAGCTGCGCGCCGTCGTCCCACGGGTCGTCGAGGCGCGGATTGCGGCCGCGCCACGACTCATAGCCCATCAGCCAGCCGAGCGAGAGCAGCACGGCCAGGGCGAGGCCGAGCCACACACTGCCGAAGATCAGCCCGAACACGACGCCCAGCACGAGCAGCACGATGCTGCCGAACAGCCAGCCCCAGCGGCCGCGCGGCCAGCCGGTCTTCTCTGCGTCACCGTCGTAGGGGGAGGTCAGGACTCCACTGTAGGGGCGTCGCCCGGGCCGTCGTTGCACATCACCATCCAGTCGACGCCGTAGCGGTCGGTGACCATGCCGAACGTGCCGCCCCACGGCGGCGTCGTGTAGGGCGCGGTGACGGTGCCGCTCTCGGCCAAGGCATCCCACAACACCCGCTGCAGCCGTTCCGCCTCGTCGCCGCTCACCGACACGGCGAACCCCGCCGGCGCCGCGTACGGCATGGTCGACGGCACGTCGGAGACCATCAGCACAAGACCCTCGGCGGTGGTCAGTTGCCCGTGCATGACGAGATGCTCCTCACCGGGCGGCGCCATCTCGGGAAAGTCCGCGAACGTCGAGACCTGCACCTCGCCGCCGAGCACCGAGTGGTAGAACTCGAGAGCTTCGCGGGCGGTGCCGCGCAGGTTGATGTAGGGGTTCAGTGTGAGCGACATGCGCACAGTGTCGCCCCGCTCCGTCGCCCCCGCAAGAGGCCGGGCCGGGGGGAGGATGCCTCAGCGCGCGCGATGGTCTTCGGGCGCGAGCCGCGGGCCGCGCCGCGGCTCGAACGCCCCGCTCAGCATGATGAGCCGGATCGCCCGCTGCCGGTGCCCCCGCCACGGCTCGAGCAGCTCGACCATGCCGTCGTCGTCGACGCGATGACCGGTGAGCGCGAACCCGATCTGGTGGGCGAGGTGGTAGTCGCCCACGCTCACGGCGTCGGCATCGCCGAACGCCCGGATGCGCGTCTCGGCGCTCGTCCACGCCCCGACGCCGGGCAGGCTCGTGAACACGGCGTCGCGCTCATCGCCGGTGGATGCCTCCGTCGCCGCCCGCTCGATCGATGCGCGCCGTCGGGCGGCCCGCGTGATCGTCTGCGACTGCGGCGGTTCGAGGCCCGCGCGGTGCCACGTCCAGCTCGGGATGAGGTTCCAGTCGGCCGGTGGGGCGAACATCGGGCGCGGCGTCGGCCCGGGGGCGCGCTCGCCGCACCAGGTGAGGATCATCCGCCACGCCCCGAACGCCTGCAGGCCGGTCACCTTCTGCTCGAAGATCGCGCTCGCCAGCGCGTCGAAGACGAGGTCGGTACGGCCGATTCGCAGGTGCGGATGCCGGTGGTGCGCGCTCGCGACGAGCGGATGCCTGCCGGCATCGAAACCTTCGGGATCGTCGCCGTCGCCGCAAAGCCGCGGCACCTGATCGAGCGCCCACTCGGCGCCGGGTCCCCACGCCGCCGCGCGCACCCGTGTGCGCTCGACGCGCAGGGCGAGCGTCGCGACGCCCTCAGGCGTGCGGCTCACTCGCCAGATCACGCTCTGATGCTCGGTGTGGGCCGGGTCGTGGGCGCCGCGCTGGTGCGCCGCGAGCGCCCGCCGCACGTCGATCGGCAGCCGCGGGCGGTACTCCGCCTCACGCGGTGGGGTCATCGGCGGGCGAGGGTCGCGCTCGGCCGCCGATCGGCGGGCGGACGGCGCCGGGGCGTGCGGCCTCGGCATCCACTCCCGCGTCGTCATGCCGTCACCCTATGTCACCGCCTCCGACATCGTTCGTCGGAGCCGTGGTGCGGGTGCCCGCGGGTCGTGCTCGGTAGTCGACTTCTGCACCACCGATCCGACGGATGGTGAGGCACCGGCGGCCGGGGGGGCGGGCGCGGCCCGCCTCAGAAGCGGTCGGGGGAAGGAGTGCCGTGACCGAAGCGGATCACGACGTCGGCGTGCCGGTCGAAGCGGTACCCGATGCCGCGCACCGTGCGCACGATGTCTTCGTAGCGCCCGAGCTTGGCGCGCAGGCGTCGCACGTGCACGTCGATCGTGCGCTCACCGGGAACCTCGTCGCCGTCGGCGTGGCTCCACAGCGACGACACCAGCTCGGTGCGCTCGATCGTGCGGCCCTCGCGCAGCACGAGGTACTGCAGCAGCTCGAACTCTTTGAAGGTGAGCGCGGATGCCTCGCCGTCGATGTGCACACGGCGGCGCGAGATGTCGATCGTGACGCCGCCGGGAACGTGGTCTTCGTCGGGTGTCTCGGCTTTGGTGCGCGCGACGGCGCTCGGCTCGTGCAGGGCGAGGCGCACGACGTCGACATCGCGGCCACCGGCAGCGGCCGGGGCGAGCGCGACGGTGGCGTAGCTCTCGGCGTGCGGTGCGAGCTCTGCGAGGGTCTGGCGAAGAGCCGTGACGATGGTCGAGAGCGAGACGCCATCGGCGGCGGCCTTCAGCTCATCGAGGCCGACGTAGAGGGCGAATCCGCGCGGTGCGGTGCCGACCGGCACACCGACCGGCGGGGCCGGGGCTGCCGGGGCGGAGTCGACGACCGCGTGCAGGTGACGGGCCGGGGCGACGGGAGCGGAGACGGGGGCGGGGGCGAGGAGAACGGTGTTCGACACGAGAGAGTCCTTCAGGGCGGGAACCCGGGCGACGCGCCACGAGAACGGGTTCGAGCGTGTGCTGCAGAGTCGGCTCGTCTCCCGAACGGGAGGGCCGGTGCGCGAGGCATCCGTGGTCCGCATTGTGTGCGGAAGGTGTCGGTGACTCGGGGGTCGTACGCTCCGACCTTCTGGATAGGGCGTCAGAAGCGGAGGGCGGACCCGGCGGGGATGACCGTCAGATACACATTCGGCAACACATGGCAACGCGCGGCATCATGATGCCGGCAGGTCCGTTCGCCTCCCGGGCGGACAGAGTGCGTGCGTTGTCAGTCATGCGCCTGATTATGACGAACCGGGTCGCGATGTGTCAAACCGCACGGATGCCGCGCGGTGCAGATGACGGAATGTGACAGAGTGCACGGTCAGCGACCTGTCGGCGGGCGGGCGTAGCGTGGAGGCATGACCGAGTTGCAGTTCGCCGATGAGAAGGATGCCTCGCGCTACACGCTTCACCGCGGCGATGACCTCGTGAGCGTGCTCGACTATCGGGACGACGGGCGCACGATCGCCCTGACCCGCGCGTACACGATCCCGACGTTCCGGGGCCACGGCTACGCGGGCGAGGTCGTCGCGCGTGCCGTCGCCGACATCGAGGAGCGCGGCGACCGCGTCGTGAGCCCGGTGTGCTGGTACGTCGCCGACTGGTTCGACGCCAACCCGGGGCACGAGCACCTCCTCGCCGCGCGCCGCGCCAGCTGACGGCTACCCGCGCGCCGGCGCCTCGTCAAGCCCCTGCCCGCGCCCCCGGCCCGGCCTCAGACTGAGCGTACGGCGCACAACCCCGTGGGCCCGGAGGGGGTGGGCCTGCCATGACCGACGAGACGCAAGACGAGCCGGTGCTCGACCAGAACACGGCGGCCGAGCAGGAACGCCTCGACGGCCTGATCGCTCAGTTGCGCGCCGACGTCACGGGTGAAGATACCGCGACGGTCGAAACCGCCGTCCGACGGCGCCTGAGCGACACCGGCATCGAGGCCGACGAAGCCCTCGTGCGGCGGCTCGTGGCAGATCTCGCCGGCTGAGCCGCGCGCTCGCACCGCACCGCGCCGCACCGCCCCGACGAGCGCGCCACCACGCCCCGCATCAGTGCTCGGCGAGCCAGCGGTGCAGTTCGTCGGTGACGGGCTTCGCGGTGCGGATGAGGGTCTCGTGATGGTGGCCCTCGACCACGAACGGTGTCGCGTCGGGGATCGCGGCGACGACCTCGTCGAACCACGGCTGCGGCACGACCGCGTCGAGTTCGCCCCGCACGACGAGCGTCGGCACCTCGAGGCGCGGATAGGCGTGCTCGGGGCGGTGCACGAGCATCGCGTGCATCTTGCGGCGCAGGTGCGGCCCGGCGCGCAGGTACTCGCGCCCGCCGAGGAGCAGCACCTTGGCGCTCTCGCCGAACAGATCGCGCCCGAGGCGCACGAGCTGCGTGAGGGCGTGGCGATGGTGGCGGTCGACAGTAGGAGCGACGAGCACCAGGTGCGACACGGTGCCCGGGTGCCGCGCGGCGACCTCGGTGACGACCTGCGTCCCCATCGAGTGCCCGAGCAGGATCACGGGGCCGCGCCCCAGGTGACGCACGTACGCGGCGACGAGGTCGGCCATGCGTTCGATCGCCGGAGTGCGCGGCGGTTCGGGGGCCTCGCCGTAGCCGGGCAGGTCGACCGAGACGACGAGCGCCTCGGGCTCGAGCCGGCGCGACAGGTCGGCGAACACCTTGCGGCCCATGCCGATGCCGTGCACGAGCACGACGGTCGTGGATGCCGCGTGGTCGCCCCGGCGCTCGGCGATGAGGGTCGACCCGTCGTGGGTGAACTCCTCGATCTCGCCGTCGTCGGTGGGCACGCCGGTCGCTTCGTCGATCGCTCGGTCGATGGTGTCGGCCGCCTGAGCCGTGGCATCCTCGATCGCCTCGGCCGCCGCGTCGGCGGCCGACTGCAGAGAGCTGTCGTCGGATTTCACCCCACGAGGCTACCCGGCGCGCGTCGTCTGCTTCTCGTCGAGACGGCCCCGCCCACTCGTGTGCGGGCATAGCCTGGGCCCGATGACCTCTCCGGCGACTTCCAGCATCCCGCTCGACCACGGCCAGCGCTGGCGCGCGTTCTGGGTGTGCGTCTCGGTCGCGGCCCTCACGATCCTCGACCTCAGCAAGGTCAATGTGGCGCTCCCGTCGATCGAGGCGGCGTTCGGCGCGGCATCCACACAGCTGCAGATCGTCGTGTCGGGGTACGTCCTGATGTTCGGCCTGGCGCTCGTTCCGTTCGGGCGCCTGGGCGACCAGCGCTCGCGGAAGACGCTGTTCATCGTCGGCCTGAGCCTGTTCACCATCACCTCGATCGTGTGCGCGCTCGCCCCGACGATCGAGGTGCTGATCATCGGCCGGCTCGTGCAGGGGCTCGCGGCGGGCATCCAGATGCCGCAGGTGATCGGCACGATCCAGCAGATCTTCACCGGCAAGGAACGCGGTCGCGCGTTCGGCCTGTTCGGGGCGACGATCGGCATCGCGACCGCGTTCGGCCCCACCCTCGGCGGTCTCATGATCGCTCTCGGCGGCGCGCAGGACGGCTGGCGCTGGATCTTCTGGATGAACGTGCCGCTATGCCTCGCGGTGCTCGCCGGGGTGATCTTCCTGCTGCCGCGCACCCGCACGAGCGCGCCCGGCCGTCTGCAGCTCGACCCCATCGGGCTCGTGCTGTTCGGCGTCATGATCGTGACGCTCATGTGGCCGTTCCTGTTCACGACGGGCTCGCCCGACGACGATCCGCGCCGCTGGTGGTCGCTCGTCGTGTTCGTCGTGTTCGCCGCGGCGTTCGTCTGGTGGGAGCGGCGGTACGCGGCATCCGGCAAAGCCCCGCTCATCCCGTTCGCCCTCTTCACCATCGCGTCGTACCGGAACGGCACGCTCATCGCGACGACGTACTTCACCGCGATCCCCGCGCTGTTCCTGCTGACGACCCTGTTCCTGCAGTTGGGCGTCGGCCTCGAGCCCGTCTTCGCCGGCATGATCTCGATCGGGTTCGCCCTCGCGAGCGCCGTCAGCGCCTGGTACGGCGGCAACCTCGTGACGCGCCTCGGTCGACCGCTCGTGGTGTGGGGGCTCGGTATCGTGCTCGTCTCGGTGATCGTGCTGACGATCGTCGCCTACACGGTGCCGCCCGAGATCGTCGCCTACGCGATGGCGGCCGTCATGCTCGTGGCAGGCATCGGCGCGGGGCTCGTGGTGGCCCCGAACCAGACCCTGACCCTCGCCGAGATCCCCACCCGTTCGGGCGGCCTCGCCGGCTCGGTCGGCCAGCTCGGGCAGCGCATCGGCACCGCGGTGGGGACCGCCGTGGCGCTGTCGCTCTTCTACGCCGCGATCTACCGCGACAAGGATGCCGGGCGTGCGGGCCTCGACGTCTATCACGACGCCTACGCGTACGGCATGGTGTCGGTCGCGATCTTCGTGGCGCTCTCGTTCCTGCTGGGGGTCATCGACCTCGCCTCGCGGCGCCGCGCCCGCGCGCGCTGACGGCGGCGCTGGCACTGACGGCGGCGCTGGCACTGACGGCGGGCGCTGGCACTGACGGCGGGCCGTCGGGGCGATGTCGGCGCCCCGACGTAGCGTGGGAGCATGCGCATCCTGCACACCTCCGACTGGCACATCGGGCGGACCTTCCACGGTCACTCCACGCTCGAGGCGCTGCGCGGTGTGCTCGAGGCGCTGACGGCCCAGGTGCGCGAAAACGACGTCGACGTGGTGATCGTCGCGGGCGACGTGTTCGACTCCGGCACGCCGGCCGCGGCCTGCTACACCCTCCTCTCCGACACCCTGCGGGCGCTCGCCGAAACGGGCGCCGAGGTGATCGTCACGAGCGGCAACCACGACTCGGCGGCCCGGCTCGGCTTCCAGGCGGGGCTGCTGCGCGAAGGCATCCACGTGCTCACCGATCCCTCTGCGATCGCGACGCCCGTCACGGTGACCGACGAACACGGGCCCGTGCACGTCTACGGCCTCCCGTTCCTCGAGCCCGCGCTGCTGCGCCACGAGTGGCCGGGCGCCACCTCACAGGCGGGCGTGCTCGCGCACGCGATGACCCTCGTGCGGGCCGACCTCGCCGAGCGGTCGGTGGGCGAGCGCGGCGTGCGATCGGTCGCGATCGCGCACTGCTTCGCCGCGGGCGTCGAGCCCACGCCGCACCTCGAACGCGACATTCAGCAGGGCGGGCTCGACGTGGTGCCGCTGCAGACCTTCGAGGGCGTCGACTACATGGCCCTCGGGCACATCCACGGGCGTCAGCAGCTCGCCCCGCACATCCGCTACGCCGGCGCGCCGCTGCACTACGCCTTCGGCGAGGGCGACAAGCCCCGCGGGTCGTGGCTCGTCGAGCTGGATGCCACGGGCTTCGCCGGTGCGCAGTGGCTCGACCTGCCCGTGCCGCGGCGCGTGGTGACCCTGCGTGGCGCGTTCGACGACCTGCTCGCCGACCGCGCGTACGACGAGGTCGAAGAGGCCTGGGTGTGCGTCGAGTACACCGACGCGTTGCCGCAGGCCGACGCGATGCGCCGCCTGCAGGAGCGCTTCGCCTACTGCGCCAAGGTCGTTCATGCACCCGCGACCGTGCGGGAGGGCGACGGGCGCACGTACGTGCAGCGGGTGCGCGCCGCGCGTAGCGACACGGAACTCGTCGAGGCCTTCCTCGGGCACGTGCGGGCGGGGGAGGGCGCGAGCGAGGTCGAAGCCGACATTCTGCGCGACGTGCTCGACGAGCGCGTGCGCGCTGAGGCGCTCGCGTGAGACTGCACGCGCTCGAACTGACGGGGTTCGGCCCCTTCCGCGAGACGCAGCGGGTCGACTTCGATGCCTTCGGGGACGACGGGGTGTTCCTCATCTCGGGCCGCACCGGCGCCGGCAAGTCGAGCATCCTCGACGGGGTGAGCTTCGCCCTCTACGGCAGCGTGCCGCGCTACGACGGCGGGGAGAAGCGGCTACGCAGCGACCACAGTGCGCTCACCGACCCGACCGAGGTGCGGCTCGAGTTCACGATCGGCGACGCCCGCTGGCGCGTGACGCGGGCCCCCGAATACGACCGCCCGGCCAAGCGTGGCGGCGGGCTCACCACCGAACCGGCGCGCGCGGTGCTCGAAGAGCGGGTCGACGGGGTGTGGGTGGGTCGCGCCGCGAAGCCGCGCGATGTCGGCGTCGCGCTCGGCGACATGCTCGGGCTCGGCGCGCAGCAGTTCCAGCAGGTGATCCTGCTCGCGCAGAACAAGTTCTCGCGCTTTCTGCTCGCGCCCGGCGATGAGCGCCAAGCGCTTCTTCGCACGCTGTTCGGCACTCGCCGGTTCGAGCAGTACCGCGACGATCTCGAGCAGCGCCGGCGCGACGCGCAGAAGATGCTCGACGGGGCTGCCGCGCAGGCGCGCACGTTGCTCGAACTCGCGGAGCGCATGGTCGAGGAGCAACGCAACGAGTCGGGTCTTGATCCCGACGGCTCCGGTGCCGGTGCCGGCGCCGGTGCGGGCGCCGATGCGGCGGGAGGCGCGACCGGTGCCGCAGCCGGCGACCTTGCGGCACGGCGCGAGGCGCTTCTCGTCGCCGTGGATCGCGCCCACTACCGCATCGAACAGGCCGCGGCCGAGCTCGCGCGCGCCGATGCGGCGCACCGCGCCGCCGCCGACGCGCACGCCGCCCTCGTCGAACGAGATCGGAAGAGC